>CAZKTR010000025.1:15391-18904 GCA_964555525.1 uncultured Pirellulaceae bacterium | reverse complement strand
CCCAGTCCGGTCAAATCAATCTCAATCGACAGGCTGTTTGCAAATATACCATCGACGAAGTCAAAGCTAGTGTGAGTTGTACTGTCAATCTCCGCATTGGTTTGTGACCACAGCACGTTGCCGTTTCCGTCTGTGATTGCTACTTCGGGCGCGATCTCGTCCCCAAAAAAAGCCGCTGCGTCAAACCCAAACAAACCGACTTCAAACCCGGCGTCCGCAGTAAGCGTTAGAGAAAATCCGTCACTAAAATCGGTTTCGTCGTAATAGACATTCGTTAAGTCACCATATCCTGTCGTCCAAAGATTTGGGTCCAGAGCGCTGTAGGACGCTTCAACATTTGGAGTGGTTGATGAGCCAGAAACTCCGTAAAGGTGACCGTTCGAGTCGGGAGAACTTACGACTCGGTCGCCATATGTTTGATCGATCAGGATGGAATCAGTAACTCCTCCTGCTTGATCGAAAGTCAAAAAGACTTGTGCGTTTGCAAAAGAAACAAAAATGGTGAGTGAGGCAAAAGCCAATGCAAATCGGCTGAAAAACATGTTAGTTCTTTCATTGATAAAAACGAAAAGAGAGATAGTTATTTGCCGAACGCGGAAAGGACGATAATTCCCACTTACAGCCGTATGATAAGTTTTGATTAGTGACGGTTTCGGAGTCAAGAAAATAGCTTTTTAAAAATGGTCCCAAAGTAATCATTGCGCACCCAGCGAAAGCCCCGAAGTCTCGTTGGACTGGAACCGGGGCAGTCGATGTTTTTTCAAAAATCATAATCCTGCGCGAGTCGGTTTAGCAAATATGAGTCTCTAATGCCAATATCCGCTAAGACTCAACGAATTGAAAAGCAGGCTAAAGCGTCGGTCGGGCTCACCAGCTTTCTGCCCAGTAAATTATTTCGTTTGTTTTCAATGACACCGCAGTTCCAGCAGTTTCTCCGTGATTCCAACCACCACCACCATCTTTTGCATGGTGAACGTAGAGCGTGAAGTGGCTCGGAAACTCGAACGCGTCGTGGTCGTCACGTTGAGTGTGGTATAAGGCTGTCGGCCAGTTGTTGTCTGGGTCGAGATTGTAGTGTGTAAAGAAGCTGCCACCGGTGTAGATGTGTGTCGTTTCTGCATTCAGCCGGTTGGCGAGATTTTCTGCGTCTGATTTACTCGTTTCGATTCGAAGCTGTAACCATGCACCCGCTTGGAGCATGCCAGGATAAAAGCTGAATATCGGATTCGACGAATCGGACGGTGGTTTCGCGGGGAAGTGTGAAACGAGCTCCGGTGGAAATTGATTTTTCGAACTCGAATAACGATGGATTGAGTGAATTTTACTAGGAAAGAGATTGGTCGTAAAATAAAAAACGATTGCCGCGACGGCTGTCGTGATCAATAAAAGGCGTATCGAGAATCGCACTGCAGGGTACCTCAATTGGGATAACGGCCGATGATCATCGAGCCGGAACAAAGCGATCTACCACTTCTAAAACACACGCAAGCCCGACTCCGTGTATATCGTTTTGCTAACTCGTGGTCAGTCCGATGGGCGTGATGCGTCGGTGTATTTTTTGAAATTGGGTACACCCGCTGAATTGATATTAAACCCTATCTTACTGAAGTCACCATTGGACTCGTAGACCTGCTTCCATTCATTGGGCCCAAATTCTAGACCACCTGAAGAAGAAGCGGTGACCTGACCAGAAGGCGAGACAGACACGTTACTTATTTGGTTGAGGTAGAATTTTGGCTCCCCAATCGTCTCCCCGGATTCCTTTGAATGGATCTTAACGGGCACTTGCATTGTTAGTTCATATCGGTCACCGAAATACGCGACAGTATTGAGCAACGGCACATTGTCTTGTCCATACGTGATGTAATGCCGACAGTCATCGTATCGTTCATCCATCTGTTTAGCGGGCTGGATTTGTGCAACGCCGTTGGCTGCAAAATCACGGTGGCCACGGTTCTGAAATACTGTCACGAACAAAAGACTCCAATAAAGGATAAACAACAGGACGATGGCTAGCGGAGCAGCAGCCAAACCAATTGCCGCAGCATATCGAAACCGAATGAAAAAAAGGCTTATACCTGCAACGAGAATCCAGCCAGCGACGCCAAAGAAAACAATGCCAAAAACATCAGTGTTACCAAATCGGTTCGACACGAGGGCAAGCGAGAGCACGCCAACAAGGATGCCGAAGGCAGTCATTGCGATTGGTAAACCAATTGGCCGCGGTTGCGAAATCGATGCGTTGACAGGCACGCTTTCCTTAAAAGAAGCTGATTTCATTCGATTCTTTCCTAATCGTGACATTCGAGTAGGCTGCGAATGTAGGAGTAAAGCAGCCGGAATTTCATTGGTTCGTCTGGGTTAACTAGCCGCAAAAACACCACGTGGATAACCATTGCGGTTCAACGTTTTACATTCGATTCAATGAATATGTCGAAACTGGGGTTACTACCAGTAAAGAAAACGCGTTTTAGCGTGCATCGTGTTGCTGCTTCGGTGATTGAACTACCACTCAATTTTCAATTTAGACATGTACTCGTCGTACTCTGCGTCAGAAGCAATTTTAAGATTTAATGCTCTGTCTGCTAATGACACCAACGCTGTGCGAACATCTGAAGCTGCTGTTCTCCGCCATGACTTGTCAGTAGTCGAAGTGATTTCCCCGCGAGCATCGCCAAGGCCTGTTTGGTTGTAAGGGCCTCCATGGTTAGCAATGTATTTATCGTATGCTGCCTTCATTGTGATGCGGCGATCGTCATACTCTTTCGCAACCGCAAGGAAGTGTTGAAATTCTTCGTAGAAAAACTCTCGGTTTGCCCAGTAACCCGCAACCGCAGCCGGCTGCGCTGATGGCACGCCAGCGAGAGCCGTGTAAAGGGCACTGGCAAGATTGATACTATATTTTGACAACGAATAGCCTTAGCCGAATAATGGTTGCGAACACCTAGCTGGGGCAGCTGGGGCAAGTGATTTTCTACTTCAAAAACAAACGCGAATCCTGACTTAACGGTATTGTTGTCCTGCGCCTCATCGACTCGCAGATTTGAAGTAACCCCGATTTCGGTTTCGATCAAATGCGATTATATAGCCTCGCCCACTTTGCGCAGTGTGGGAGTCCATCAGTCCATTGGTAACAAATGCAGTGTATCGTGGGTCATTCTCCATGTCCAACGCAACGCTTGGGTTATCAAGCACCCGTGTATAGCGAGGGATTTGAATGGGGGCGGTGATTTCTCTCAGCGAGTAATGATTGGCCCATTCAATAAATTCGGGTTCCGAAATGTCAAATTCAAAATAACGCCAGTTGTAGCTTTGGGCAAACGAAATGTTCGACGCCGCCGGCAACCATTCAACGGCTGGGAGATTTGTTGCAGATTCAACTTTTGTCAGCGTCGGCAGTATGATTGCAAACGCCACGTAAGCAGTCGCGATCCCCAACAACGTAATGACGAGTGCGATCAACGTGTTTTTCATGGGGGGCGAACCTTGCCTTAAAGTGGGACGCATGGTACC
>CAZKTR010000025.1:0-15291 GCA_964555525.1 uncultured Pirellulaceae bacterium | reverse complement strand
ACCGACTACGATTGATCACTTGTTGTCTCAGTAGACTCGTCTTCTGAAGCCTTTTCACCATCAGCCTCTTCTTCTTCTTCTTCTTCTTCTTCCGCCGCGGCGGCCTCCATGCTTTTTGCTTTCGTGATCGCTTGCGGTAGCAGCTTCATGATATCCTTGGCCGGAATGATGACCCCCAATTCACGACCGGAATTAGGTTTGCGGATGCACAGGCCGACGAACTCGCCAGCCGAGTTAAATGAAGCGCTTCCAGCGATCTGTTTGTCGGAGATATAGAATTTTCGTGGTCGTTTGAGAATCGTGTGGATCTGGGCGGTACGGATCGAGGGTTGGAAACGCATACTTTCGCCCAATCTACTGAGCAAAATGATGTCATCCAAGTGATTCAGTTCGGCGCTTTCATTGACTTTGGCTGGTTCACAGGACCATGAACTGGCATTTTCGGACGTTCGATCGATCGCAATAAAGGCAAGATCTAGGTCGTCGTCGTGGAGCACCAACTTTGCATCAAACTCTTCTCCTGATTCGTCGAGCAAACTGATTTCGGTTACTTCGGTTTCAATCACCATCCCGCGAGCTCGTGCACGAGTCAAAGCCGAGTTAGTGGCTGGGTTGGGTTTGATGGATCGGTAAGAGGTCACCAGCATACCGTCTGAAATGACGATTCCCATGCCGAAGCCAGGTGCTTCTTGGTCGAGCACCTGTTTTCCATTCATGGAAGCGTCGATTTTGACCAGCGATTTGACTCCGTACACCTTGGGGCCGCTTGCCGTAAGCACATTTCTGGCTGACGTCTTCAGGTCAGCAGTCTGACCGTGAGCCGGCGAAGGCACATCCACAAAACAAGACAAACACAATACGCAGGTCAAAACAACCAAACCACGACAATTCATAATCGTTCCGTTTCTTATTCAAATTTCAAAGGGTTTCTAGCTATCAGGAAGCCAGGATATCAGTTTGCTGGAACCTTTGGCTCCGACCACACGGGGTGAATCTCGATGTAACGTGTTCGGGTATTTCGATTGACAAGAAATACTACGAACTCGTCCTGATGCTTTTTAATTCCACTCATAACTTCTTTCAAAGTTTTCAACGACGTAATCGGGGTGTCGTTAATTTCTTTGATAATGTCTCCACTGGATAGTCCGGCCAATGTCGCCCAGCCAGCTCGCTCAACCTTTTCAACATAAACACCCGTCTCGGCTTCGATCTCTTTGGTTCTGGTTTGAGAGAGTTCGCGGGCTGAGAATTCCAGCGCCTCGTCGTCGTAGATTTCAAACTCAGAAGTTGCCTTCGGAGCCGGTTCAAGAACGCATTTGATTTTCATTTTTTCGCCATTCCTCACGATTTCAAATTCCACCGTTTCATCAATCGGATAATCGCGAATCATATTCTTGAATACGTTCTGATCTTTTTCACGTTCGGCCTGAATGACTTGGCCGTCAAGCTTGAGAAGTATATCTCCCTTTTGAAATCCAGCTTCTTCGGCTTGGCAACCGGGAAGGATGTTGGTGACGCGGACACCTTTCTTGCCTTTGAGCCCGACGACTTGGGCCAATTTGCGAGTGAGTACCTGAGTGCCGAGTCCGATCCAAGCTTTCTGGGCCGCAGACGATCGGGAGGCGTTCAGCTCTTTCCCGATTTCAACAACGGTTGCAAGTAGGCTTTTGCCTCGCTCGAATTCGACAAGCGCCTTGATTTCGTCGTCGCCCGAAGCAAGCTTTTCCGACACGGTCAGTAAATCGGCAATCGTTTTCGTTGGATTCCCATCGACCTTCAAAATAACGTCGCCAACGCGAATCGAAGGTTTGGCATCTGCTGCTGGACCGGCTGGTGAAACACTAGAAATCAACACGCCATCGGCGTTTTCGCGTCCCATTGCAATCGCGCTACGCGTGGTTAAGTCTCTCGCGGTAACCCCCCAAGATTTAAGTTCAATGTCTGTGCCGCGAGCTTTGGAGCGAATTTCTGTTTTCAAACTCACCTCCTTGGTCGAGCCGTCTCGAAGGATCGACAGTTGGACCTCTTTGCCTACGGGAGTTCCCAGTACAATGCGATTGAACAGAGGGATATGTTCTGGAGTTCGAACATCCACCGGAACGCCATCGAAAGCGGTGATCACGTCACCAGGTTGAATATCAGCTTTGGAGCCCGGCGAGTCTTCTTGTACGCTGGACACCAAGACACCTTTGACGTCTTCACTGAACGATTTCAACAAAGGCTGCGTGTAGATCCCCGTCCAAGATCGCTCAACGGTCTGATGTTCAATCAACTCGTCCACGACATGGCGAGCGATGTCTGCCGGAATGGCGCCTCCGAGCGAACCGAGCCCAATTTCGTTGACGCCGACGATCTCACCGTCGAGATTCACGAGTGGTCCGCCGCTATTGCCAAAGTAGATCACGGCATCATGGCCAATCCAGCGAACCAAATCGCCCACCCGTTCACCATCCTGCTTCAACCCAGCCGAATTTTCTGGCGTTATCATTTCCATGTTGGCAACGACTCCCACCGTCACCGATTGGGACACGCCTGCTGGACTGCCCATCGCGAGGACTTTATCGCCAACTTCGATATTATCAACGTCTCCGAACTTTCCGA
This sequence comes from uncultured Pirellulaceae bacterium, assembly GCA_964555525.1. Lineage (GTDB taxonomy): Bacteria > Planctomycetota > Planctomycetia > Pirellulales > Pirellulaceae > Mariniblastus. The sequence continues at coordinate 12,690 of CAZKTR010000025.1, read as the reverse complement.
TCGGCAGCGGCTTGAGCCGTTCGGGGATTTGGTCCATGTTAAGTTTGATGACGCAAAGATCGGTTTGCGGATCCGTTCCAATCAGTTCTGCATCGACTCGTGTTTTGTCAGCCAAACGGCACCAGATTCGTGACCCTTTGCCAGCGACGTGGTGATTGGTCACAACGTAGCCATCTTTGTGAATAATCGTGCCGCTGCCAGTACCGCCGTACTTCTCCATTCGCCCTGAACTCGGCCGTGTTGCGACAACATGGATTCGCACAAGAGCCGGATACACTTTTGCAATGGCTGCATCGATTTTGGCTTGCTCAGATGGGGCTTGGTCAGCTACCAAAGCCAAACACGGAGCGAGGTTCAGCATCATGCACGATGCCACGACAAAGAGCTTAAAAAGCAAGAAGGATTTCATTTGAAAAAAGGTCCTAGAACTGTGGTTTACGATTTGCCCACAGTTTAACACAAAGTGGCCTCGGCGATATGAGAAAATGCTGAATTGAAGCCAGTCGACTCGGGTGCATTATTTTTGTTTGACCGCATCATGCAATGCGATTGAAACATGGGTAGTCAGTGCGAAACACCACTCATATTGAGCCCGACAACGCCCGCGATTACGAGGAAGAACGACGCTACCTTTAGCATGTTGATGTCATCCCCAAAGAATGCCACGCCGATTAATGCGAGCAGGCAGATTCCCATCCCAGACCACGTTGCGTAGACTGTTCCTAAAGAAAAGTGCTTCATCGCAAAAGCCAGAAAAATGAAGCAAGCAGTGTAGAACAGAATGACTCCGGCGCCATACAAAGAGGCGTACTTACTTCCATTAGACGAAAGTTTCAGCAACGTGGTACCAGTCACTTCGCAGATGATGGACGAAAAAAGGTAAAACCAATGCATTGGAGACTCCTTCAATCGTTTGATAAGTCGCTGCGCAACACACCTTCCGAATCGTCGTTAAACTCGGGGGCCTGCAAGGGTGGCTCTAGTATGACAGTTTTGCACCAAAAGTAATCGCGTGGAAGAACACCGTGTTGTTGGTGTCGATTGGGTTGATGTTGGCCACGTTGGCCGATGCCAAGGCGATGCCGTCGATGACGGTCGCTTCATAGCCAACGAAAGTCGCAAAACTGTTCGGTATAATTTCGAAGTTCAGTCGACCGCCGGCTTCGGCAACAAACGATTCGGTAGAGCGAGTTTGACGAGTTTGGTTGAACGTGGCTAGTGCCCCGGTCGTATCCGTCGTGGAACTGATTGTGTCAAACCGAGTCGCGTTGTAGTAGCCCCCGGCTCGACCAAAGGCTGTAAAGTAAAGCGATGGTGATTGTGCAACCGGCCGGTTTAGTTCGAGGCCCAGTTGAAGCCCAATCAAAGAATTTTTGGCTTCAAAATCATTGTCTTGAGTAACTGTTACCGCGGTACCAGTTGCTGCGTCCGTGGTGTTCGTGATGCCTGAGATCAGAATTAAATCCTGGGTCGAAATAAACCGAGGACCAGCTGAGACTGTGAGCCCTGGTCTTACCACGCGTTTCTGCATCAGCTCGAAGCTGTAAAACTCTGATTCAATGTCGTAGACAACTGTTTGAGGTGCAACGAACGGGATTGCCGGGTCTAACGGATCCGGGAAAAATGGCGATGCTAAGTTGTTGCCAAAAATGGTGCGTTGTTGATCCCAGTCGGTGATGATCGAACGGAATTCAAAGCCTTGACCAAAACGCCCAGGCACGTTTACTTTGACTTCGACGCCAAAGTCACTACCAAAGTCCGTTGCTTGTTCTTGGTTGAGCAAGGTGGTGTTGGTGAGCGAATCTGTAATGACGGGCGCGAGTGAATCGTCGCCGGGCCGGTCAAAGATCTTGGCTCCTATCTCCAGCGACATCTTGTTTCTTGATGTCGGCTGTTGCCACACCGATTGAGCCATGGACCAGCTTGGGCAGACGCCAGTTGTGACCATCAGGGCGAACAGAGATGTAAAGACAGCTAATTTGCTCACAGGAGCCTCCAAAGACCTAGTACAGGCAAAGTTGTATTACCTGCAATCCTGAATCGGTCGATACGATACGTACAATAAGAAGAACCGTTAGAGGCAGTAGAGTTGCCCAAATTTGCCTATTTTTACATTCGCTTTGTCTGGAGTGGAAATTTGTCCCAAGGCCTGAACCTAGGCGAGCTCAGCTACAGCGATTTTAAATGCTCGATTAACGCTGATTCGATGCTATCAAACTTTTCGTCGATTGCATCTGCAATGCCGAACGCGCTGCCGTGCTTGCGAAGCTGGATTAAGTGGGCTTGAACCAGATGCTGGTCTCTGACTTGTGGATTGAACAGCAGGAAATGCACCCACAGCCAGGACTCCGCGTAGTCCAATTGCGTCATTGTTTCGGCTTGGTCGAGCGTTTCGAGTCGTCGGATGTCGGGCGACCATTTGCCTTGTTTCAGCCGAGTTTTTAACAAATGGATGTGAGCACTGTGACTTCCATGTTTTCCTCTGCCTGTTTCAAAGAATTCAGCCAATCCCTCGTCCATCCAGAGCGGGATATCGCTGACGGCACTATGTAAGTACCCGTGCGTTACCTCGTGGCGAAGGTCTTCGCCGATACGTGGATGCCAGGAGGCATACACTTTTAGTTGAGTGTCCGTTTTGACAAACAGGGCTCGCCGAGCAGGAAAGTCAGGGTGTTTGTTTCGCATGTATTGTTGATAGTCGGCAGGTTTTTCAAACAAAAATACATGGATTGGTTCGTCCGAAGGTTCCACGCCCAGTAGGTTAGCGAGGTCGCGGCGTTGGGCGACTAGCTCGGTTACCAAGCGGTGGGATTGCTGAAGTTTAAAGTCCGAGTGGATCTCGAGCTGGCCCGCTTCGAGGAGATGTTGTTCGGGTAGTACCGGCGTGGCAGGGTGGGGTACCAGTGCGCAGCCGGTCCAGATTAGACATGCGGTAGCCAAAACCAGACGGTGGATATGGAAGAAGTAACGTGGCCCGCGGAAGTTCATCCTATATAAGTAGCAGATTTTTGGTGCTGGGTAAGTCGAAGTGGTGGTGGCTTGGTCTGCTAGCGGTTTAGTTTCCGAATTCGGTGGAAAGCCAATTTGAGGCGGATTACTTGATATACCGGAAGTGGAAATGTTGGCCGAAGTGGTTCAACTAATTCAACCAATAATTTTTTGAAGCTTGGCTCAGTTAGATGTAAATGGTTGGCCGTTGGGGCTAACGGGTCTAAAGATCATTAACTTACGTTTCCACCACGGGAGTGGCTGAGTTAACCTTGAATTGGAGTCGACGGTGACAGCAACGTTTTGTCCATTTTCCTGCACCGTCATTTTAAGATCTGAGCAATGCATGAAGTTCCTGCGAATTTCAAACTCAGTTGCCTGCAGGTTTTTTTCAATGTATTGCTGCTGATGGAATTCCTCAGTCGAAGCAACAACCGTTACTAGTTTATCTTGGTAACTATCGAAAATTCGCATCGCTTGGGGCATGAACAAGTGGTTCCATTGGCCGGCTTCTGTTTGTAGGTTGCTAAACATGGTGAAAGAGCCTTGTGTTTTAAGCCCTAGGTACGGACACAGTCCATTGAGCAGCGAAAGCGCTACGAAAATATATGGCAGACCCCACTGAGGCCAGAAGTTGTTTTGTCTCGGGCGTACCGCCGGTTTTTCGACGATTGACTTAGTAGCAATCGCAAGCAAGAAAGTGACAATGACAGCTGACGTGATGGCTAATGCGATTTGCCATCGAGTAACTAGATAATATTTTGGTACGCTTTCCAAAGGCGATACGAAAGAGGTAACGATGATAGTCGTGGCGGCTGTAATAAGCACGCCTGGCCAGATACGGCTGTTAATTGTCGCTAGTCTTGATTTGAGTCGGCCTAATATCATCATTAGGTTGGTATCAAAGTTATTGGATGTGAATAGATACAACATCGCGTATACTGCAAGTGTAAAGTCATAGACTTTAACTGTTGGTGATAGCATTAAGGCGGCGTGAAAGAAAAGTGCGATTATGATGCCAACATTTCGTAGTCTGCGAATGCACAAGCAGATTGGCAGTGCGGTTTCGCAGATCAAAGCCAACCAAGGAGCCGCTGGTATCCAAACGAAATATTTTAATGCTGGAAAGCCACCAATTTGAAGTTTCTGCATTGCGCGAGCAGCGCTAAGATCACTGAATAAGAAATGAATATTGTATTTTGATATCGCCGCAAAACTGTAGCAAACGAGAAAAATTAGTTTTGCTCCTTGGCTGAAATCATCCATCAATTGGCGTGGATCAACTTTTCGATAGAGCAGCCATTGACGAAGCGCCGCCGACAGGAGTGTAAGATTCACAAGGCAAATCAAAATCCAGTGGTCTGGATTGAATGGCGCTACTGCGAAAAAGTGAAGTACTTGTATTCCAGCTAATAGTAAAAGACGATTTAAGTTTGGACGCTGGATTAGCGCAAACGACATGAGCAGGCAGGCGACGGAAAAAATCCAGACAAGTGAAAATTTGGCCGTGCTCAAATGAATCGAAAAATGGGCAATGCAACTAATCGCAAGTAGAACACCCCAGATCAAAATTGATTTGGGACTATCAGAGGTAGGTGGATCCTGTTTTACTTGCTTGGCCATCGTATTGCACTAGAAAACGAAGTTAATACGGAAATTTACATCTCACAGGAAAAGTGCCTTGTGAATTTTGTAAAAATAAAAAGCAGTACAGTGGCTTGCATCCCCTTATGAGGTTTGTGCGGATTTTGTTATCGTAGAGTGCGTTGCTTGCTTTAGCTCATCGTCAACTCATTCAACCTCCGAAATGTCCTTTGATTTTCAAACGGCTAAAAACAATCGGACCCGGCGCAATCGTGGCGGCGGCTTTTATCGGTCCTGGTACGCTGACGGTGGCTTCCAAAGCGGGCGGGCAATTTGGATACTCGCTGCTGTGGGCGGTCGCGTTTTCTACTTTCGCTTGCTTGGTGTTGCAGGAAATGTCAGCTCGTTTGGGCGTGGTGGCTCAAGCGGGGATCGGAGAATCAATTAACAATAACTTCAACGTCCCGCTACTGAAGCCGTTAGTGATTGGACTTGTTTTGGCGGCGGTGCTGATTGGCAACGCGGCCTATGAATCTGGAAATCTATCCGGCGGCGTGTTGGGGGTAACATCGGCTTTTCCGGACATGAAGCTTGGCTATTGGAAGCATGTAATTGTACAACTGATGGCTGCGATTGCGTTTGGTTTGCTTTGGACGGCTAGGTATAAAGTCATTGAGCGTTCGTTGATCGTGTTGGTTGCGACAATGGGCGGTGTCTTCTTTACGGCCGCGATCTTTGTGCAGCCCGACTTTTCGCAGGTTGTTGCGGGGCTGATCCGTCCTACGGTTCCACAGGGCGGGTGGCTGATCGTGTTGGGTTTGATCGGTACCACGGTCGTGCCGTACAACTTGTTCCTGCACGCATCGACGGTGAAAGAACGTTGGTCAACTGCCGACGATCTTGTAAGTGCTCGCTTGGATACCGCGATCTCGGTGATCGGTGGTGGGTTGATTACGGCAGCGATTTTGATCGTTGCCACGCCGTATGCGATGAACTCGACAGCAAACATCGACGGCGCCCAGCAAGCCATCGCAGCCAGCAAGCCCGAACTGGGTAGCGTGATTCAGGCTTCAGGTGTAAAGCTCGGCGGCTGGTTTCCATGGTTTTTGGCGTTTGGGTTTTGTGTCGCTGGCTTGTCGTCAGCGATTACCGCTCCGCTGGCCGCGGCGTATGTAGTGGCCGAGCTGTTCGGTTGGCCCAAGGAGTTGGCTGATTGGCGATTCCGGGTTACTTGGATTGGAGTGTTGGTGATCGGGACCGTTTTTGCATTGTATGCGGACCAGCCGCAACAGTTGATTGTGTTTGCTCAGGTCGCCAACGGACTCTTGTTGCCGGTTGTCGCGGTGTTCTTGATTTGGGTGACCAACAACGAAACCGTTTTGGGACGCTTCAAAAACTCGTGGCTAGCCAACATTTGTGGTGTCGCTGTAGTGCTTGTTACGGTGGGGCTTGGGGTGAAGGGAGTTTTGGTAGCTTTCAAAGTGATCGGCTAATGGGAAATCAAGCTAACGACAATTTAACTGACAACGATGTTTATAGCGTCGACTTAAACTGTGATGTTGGTGAAAGTACTGGCTCGCAAATCGTTGGCAACGATCAGGTTTTGATCCCGCTAGTAAGCTCGGCCAATATCGCTTGTGGCGGTCATGGTGGCGATCAGGAACACGTTACGCGGGCGGTTCAAATTGCGATTGAGCATGGCGTGACCATCGGAGCCCATCCAGGCTATCCCGATCGCGAGAACTTTGGTCGGCAAGCGATGGAATTGTCTTCCGAGCACTTAGTGGACACTTTGCAGCAGCAATTGGGTTTTTTATCCGGTATCGTTTCTCGTTTCGGAGGCGAGATCAAATACGTGAAGCCGCATGGCGCGCTTTATCACCGTTGTAATGTCGACACTGTGATCGCCAAAACCGTCGTGGAGGTGTCGCGAGAGTTTGATCCATCGCTGTCGATGATGGGGCAGGCCGGCACTGAGTTCCAGCGAATTTGTGATCAGATGAACGTCCATTTCATTCGAGAGGCCTTTGCCGACCGGCGATATCTCAAAAACGGCAGCCTAATGCCTCGGAGCCAGCTTGACGCGGTGATTAGCGATCCGAAGGACGCTGGCTTGCAAGCGGTATCGATTGTTTTGCAGGCAAAGGTGGCAATAGATTCCAATCATGAAGCGCAAGTGATTGGAGATTCTATATGCGTCCATGGCGACAGCCCGAGTGCTGCGGAAATCCTTCGAACTACGAGGGATATGTTGATACAGGCTGGTGTGATGATTAGACCCTCTAAATAGATGGCTTTTTTAGGCATAATTGGTATTTGCAGCCGTTGAAATTGAAAAATGATCCTAAAATTTGCTTGCCTTGATCTTATAGGATGTGTATATTTTCGCGTCAAACGTTCAATTTAGCATAAATGGCGAACAGAAATGAAGCAACGCAGGAAAATTGCATTGATTGTCGAGTCGTCGCGCGGATACGGCCGTGACCTTTTACAGGGGATTGCGAATTTCGCGCAATCGCATGACAACTGGGAAATCGTCTATCAAGAACGGACGTTGAGTCAAGGGATTCCAGCGTGGCTGGCCGATGAGGAGCTTGACGGGTTGATCGTTCGTCCAGACTCTCGGAAGCTTTATAACTACATTTGCAGTTTGAAGTTGCCATGGGTGGATTTGCGAAACTACCGACCCGTTAATGATACGGTCCCGACAGTTAGTTCTGATGAGCGATTAGTGGTCAAGGCAGCTTTTGATCACTTGATGGAGATTGGCCATCGCAAGGTTGCGTTCTGTGGTTATGCCGATGCTGATTTTTCAAATCGTCGTTTGCGGTTGTTAAAAAAGTGCTGCGAAGCTGCGAACATAAAGTTCTATTCTTATGAGACGACTCCGAAGACTTCGTTTGATCCGTCGGAGTCTGCGATCGGTATCGCGGGACCGGTGATTACTTCTTCGGTTGAAACCTATGGAATGAGAGTTGAAGAAGAGCTGTTGACGTGGTTGGTGGATCTTCCCAAGCCGATTGGTTTGATGGCTTGTAATGATATTCGTGGTAGTCAAATTTTGAATGTATTGCGAGCGAATCAAATCGACGTGCCTGAAGAGGTGTCTGTTGTTGGTGTGGACAACGACGAGTTGATTTGTAAGCTTTCGAATCCGCCGATGTCTAGCGTTGATCGCAACGCGAAGATGGTCGGTTATCGTGCGGCGGAGTTGTTGCAGGGGATGATCGATGGCAAACAGCCAGAGAACCCATATTTGTGGGTTCGCCCAGTGGGGGTGTCAGTTCGCGTTTCGACGGACACGACTGCGATTGCGGACAAATTGATTTCTCAAGCGTTGTCGTACATCCGCGAGCATGCTTGTGATGGCATCGAAGTCAAGGATGTCGTGGGTGCGTTGCCAGTGTCGCGAGCGACGTTGGAACGACGTTTCCGCAAGGTGATGGATCGCTCGATTAACGGCGAGATTAATCGTGTGCGGATTTCCAAAATCAAGCAACTGCTGATGGAGACCGAGTTGAAGTTGTCTGCGGTGGCTAAGCTGACGGGCTTTAATCACACCGAATACATGTCTTCGTTGTTCAAAAAATTGACTGGTATTACCCCTGGTCAATTCCGCCAGAACAATAGCTGGAAGTAGTTAGTTGCTTGGTGGTTTAGTTTGGTCCTGTGTACATGATGCCAGCCAAGCAAGCGGTCATGCAAGCGGCTAACATTCCACCAAACATTGCTCGCAGTCCCAGTTGGGCCAGATCGCTACGACGTTCGGGAGCTAGGGGACCGATGCCGCCCAATTGAATGCCGATTGCGCCGAAGTTCGAAAATCCACATAGGGCATAGGTGAGGATAACTTTCGTGCGTTCGGACATCGGTACTCCGCCTTTTGGATCGGCATAATAGGCCGCCATGTCGGTGTAGGCGATAAATTCATTGACCACAACTTTTTTGCCCAGCAGTTCTCCAGCGATATTGCAGTTGTCGGATTGGATCCCCATGATCCAAGCTAGTGGATAAAAGACTTTTCCAAAGATCTTGTTGAGTGACCAGTCAAAATCAACGGGTTTGGCCAACAGTGAATTCAGGAGCCATTCTGCGACTTCGCCTATCCCGTAGATGATTGCGTTGCACATGGCCAACAAAGCCAGGAACGCGATCAACATTGCAGCGATGTTTAGGGCCAGTTTTAGTCCTTCGCTCGCGCCGACTGCGGCGGCTTCGATGACGTTGGTTGGTTGGTTTTCTAGGGGGACTTCAGGTTGAGTTCGTGTGCCGGGTGTTTCGGTTTCTGGCTGCATGATTTTTGCAATCACGAGTGCGGCGGGAGCCGAGATCAAACTGGCGGTGACCAAGTGCCCCGCACTGATTCCCCGACTGACGAAGACGGCGATCAGGCTTCCACTGATGGTTGCAAAACCGCCGACCATCAAAGCGTTTAGTTCGCTGCGCGTCATGTTTTGAATGTAGGGCCGGATCATCAGCGGGGCCTCGGTGTGCCCGACCAATACATTCGCCGCTGCTGCCATGCTTTCGGGGCCCGAAGTCCCAAGCGTTTTTTGCATGACCCAAGCCATTGCGGTAACCAGCCGTTGCATAAATCCAATGTGGTACAAGATTGCCATGAGCGAGGCGAAGAAAATTACGGTCGGTAATACGTTGAAGACAAATGCTTTTAAAAGCGTGGTGTCTCCGTCGTAGCCGCGAAAAACAAAATTCGAGCCTTCTTTCACGTACGAGTCGATTGAGCTAAACACCCAGTTCACGGCCGAAAACAAAATGCCGTTTTCGTACCGTGGTATCTCCAGAACCTTTGGGGCTCCGGTTGAGGTTGGTGGAAATAGTTGGGCATCCCAGTGGGCGAGTGAAGTTGCATCATTTTTAAGTGACCTTTGGATGGCTTCAATTGAGATTTTTGGCAGGTCTCGTTTGGCCAGTGAGGCATTGATTTGTTCTGCCGATAGGGTTTTGTTTTCGAACGAATCTAGCACCGATTGCGTATTGGAGAACCGCTGGTCGAACGTCCAGTCTTGCGATTTGAACAGGGCGGCCGCCAAGACCGCTTGGCAAAGGACTCCGATTACTACGAGGCGCCAATTGACTTTCCAGCGATGACTGCTGACCAACCATGCCAGCAAGATCATTACAAACAAACCAAGTAGACTGATCAATTTAAGAGGCATTTTTGGAAGTGCTCGTTGGTAATGAGTAGGGAATGAAGGTCGGTTTGACGACCTTCGGCCGGAAAAACCCGAACCACCCAGTGGGCCTGCTTAGCAGCTTAACAGGCTTAGATCGCTTCGGCCAATCGTTAGCGATATAGGTGTAGCCTAAGTGGGCGATTTTTTTTTGAAAATCATGTTGCGAAAATTCGCGTTTTGTTACACAGGTCCTATATTTTCGAAGTGCATGTTGATTTTATAGCATTGAATGGTTGATAGTTCGTCATGTTAGGTCGTCTCTTATTTCCGCTAAGCCTTTGTTGTGTCGTGCTATGCGCATTCGTAGGGTATTTAAGCAAGCAAGCAATCGAGGAAGCCGAGCGAATTTCGACGGAAGTCGTCGAATTGGACTGTGGTAGCTTGATCGAGAAGCGTCCCAAAAAATCGACTGGCTTGTTGCTTAGCGAATACGCTTTTGTAGACCGAGTCGCAGCGATTGATCGCGACGGTGATGAAAAGTGGGACGAGGTGGTGGTACCGTTGTTCTCAAAGGAAGTCTTTAAGTCAAAAGCTAGATACACGGCGGTGATTGCATGCTTTCGCGACGTGCCCGATTGGGAGACGCTCGAACAGCGGTTGGCGACCGGTGAACTAAAAGTGAACTATAGCGTCAGCGATCAGGATTTGGATTTGAATTTACATGCGCTGCTCGCGAAAAAGTTTAAAAACATGGACTTTAAAAACTCGCCTGTTGTGACCGTTGGTTACGGAGCAAGCAACCCGGTGCTGGGTGAGAAATCGTTAAAGTTGAGTTATCGGTTTGGTGTAGTCGCGGTGGTGGTGGGGGTGTTGTCGTTGATTTCCATCGTTTTGGCTGGCTTGTTTAATAGTTTTAAGATGCCTGAACGCACACCGAGTCGAAAGAGACCGGCGAAAAAGAAGAAAGTGAAAAAGAAGAAAGCGAAAAAGCGAGTTGGCCCAACGAACTATGATGTTGAACCTACCGGCGGAGTGCTAGATCGAGTTCGCACGATGCGAGACCAGCAACCGAGTAGTTAGCGGATTTGCATTGTCACTTTTATTTTGTTTAGTTGAGTGGCCGGAGTCGCCCGCCCGACTTCGGGATGTGGTTTGGTAGGCCTGAACTCTGGCGAGCCCAGATGCGTACGTACAACCGACAGCCCAATTGTTGGATAGAAAGAGCGGCACTTGATTTTGGACCTCGTATGAATTAGCAAAAGTCGATAAAATATTAGCGAGTGTTTAGATTGACTTCGCCCTCTCCAATTCCCTGCGATTTTTGCCAAATTTGTTATGACACACATGCCTCGAATTTTTTTATTGTTGGTTGTTGCGTTAGTTGCTTGTCTTGCGACTGCGCAACCTGTTTCTGGTCAGCGAAAAGATAAAAAGTACGACACCACGATTAGGGGAAAGGTTACTCTTGACGGCCAGAACTTAAGGTCATGGAACGGCGACAACTTGAGTGTTGATATCACCAAGATCTCGGCAAGGCTTCGGGAATACGTGAAGCTGCCACCCCTAAAGTATCCTCCTGGCCATGAAAAATGGACGATCCAGGAACGAGCGAAGTGGGAGGACAAGTTCGCTGCCACGCCAGAGGGCAAACGGGTGCTTGCTCGAAATAAAAAAATGGTTGAGGAGGGCAATTCATTTGATCTTAAGATTGAACGTGACGGTTCTTTCGTCGTTTTTGACGTGCCTGCGGGAGAGTATGCGATTCAAGGGCGATACGATCGAAAGATTGGCGAGGTCAATTATGCGTACGAAGTTTTTGGCAAGCTAGACGTTGGTAAAGATGTCGATGAAATCGAGCTTGATCCAATTCGCGTCGAAATCACGCCTCAGTATCCGCGTGGCGAGCCGGCGCCGCCTTTTAAAGTCACAACCTACAACGATCAAGCGAATTTGGAATTGAAACTGTTCAAGGGCAAGTTGCTGCTGATCAATTTTTGGTCAGCCGAAAGTCCGGTTGCTGCTAAAGAACAGGAAGCTGTGCAAGCCACGCTGAAGAAAATTCCGGCTGAGGAAAAATACAATGTACTGTCGATCAATATCGACAAGGACCGCACAAAGGCTTTGAAGTTGCTTAGTGATGGAATTCTTAAAGACGAAAAACGAAAGAAGCTGCTCAAGGGAAGCCATGGTTTTACTCTCGGCTCTGGGAATCCGTCTCTGTTTAACTACGGTATTCGAGGGGTGCCTTCGTATTGGTTGATTGATACCGAAGGCAATGTGCTGATTAATCAGTATGAGTTTGCCAAATTGATGCGAACAAAAGACAGTATTGAGGCGATCATTATTGAACGGTTAAAAAATAACCAAGCACCGGTTCCGGCGGTCAGACCAGCGCCCCAGAAAAATAGCCAGGCACCAGTTCCGGCGGTTAGGCCAGCTCGCCAGAGGAATAACCAAGGAAACTAGCTTCGACTAAGTTCTTAGCAAAACACAAAAAAAGGATGTGCGAATTGCACATCCTTTTTTAATAGTTGTTTGTTGTTCGACCGAAGCCGAGTCTCTACGCAGACTAGCGAGGTTTGACTTCTCTCGGCGTCCGGCAGAAACCGATTTTTTCTAGCGATTCGTAAACTTCTTCTAGCGTCTTTTCACCAAAGTTGTTGATGCTGAGCAACTCAGAGCGGGTGGTGTTCAGCAGGTCGCGAACGCTAAAGATGCCTTTCTCTTCAAGGCAATTAGTCGTGCGCACGGTAAGTCCGATTTCGGCAGTGCTCAAATCGAGTTTTTCGCGAAGTGTTCTTGTTTCTTCTTCTGCGGCGGATAGTGGAATACGAGTTCTGGCCATCGGGGGGTCCTTCCCTTAAAGTTTTCAAGCCCTTGTTTTTTGCAACGACTGCAAAATTTTAACCAACCGTTTAACCCGTTGGCCACCATGAAATGCGACGATCTTGTCGGCAACACGGTTGTTTGTATGGCAATAAAA
>CAZKTR010000024.1:8509-19044 GCA_964555525.1 uncultured Pirellulaceae bacterium | reverse complement strand
GCTCGTTCCAAGGCTCTGCCTTGGAACGCACTGCACTTGTGGCTCTGCCGCGTCCAGCAAGTCCCTTGCACATCCTGGCGCTGACCCTAGAGTCTAGGTGCTCACTGCACCCCCGAATGAGGTGGCAGGTTGTAGCTCAAGGCGTAAGCCACGGAGGAAACCCCTCGGGAACAGAATGCCGCTGGACCTGGCAACTCTCGGCCCCAAACCTGACACAACGCCCGACGCTAACGCGTTCGGCTCACAGAGCCGGTTGAATCTAGTCTTCGGGGCGGCTGCCGTCGCCGCACATCATTACGATGCGAGGCATAAACTCACCGATGACGTCGACCAAGTCCGTTTGAGCGGCCATCACGTCGTGGATGTTTTTATAGGCACCAGGAACCTCGTCCAACCCGCCCGCGAGTAAGCGGACGTTCTTTTCGGCCAAGTGAGTTTGCCATTGCTTCCAGATGAATTGTTGCTTGGCCTTGGTTCGCGACATGCATCGTCCAGCGCCGTGGGACGCTGAGTTTAGGCTCGCCGCGTTGCCTTTACCGCGAACGACAAAACACGAGTCCGCCATGTTACCCGGGATCACACCGACCTCTCCGACGCCGGCAGGAGTCGCGCCTTTGCGATGGACGTACAAGGACTGACCGTTGTGCTGTTCATGCCAAGCAAAATTGTGGTGGTTTTCAATCGTTGCCAGTGACTGGGCACCAGCCAAGCGAGTCACGTTGCGGTGAATGACTTCGTGATTTGCCGAAGCGAAACGACCCATCAAATTCATCGCTAACCAGTACTCTTGGCCTTCTTGGGTGTCCATGTCCAGCCAGCAAAGGTGACGCAGCTGAGAATCGTTTTTGATTTTTGCTGGAGCCATCCGGCGGGCGATATCGGTGTAGCGTTTGCATGTCATCGCCCCAGGACCTCGAGATCCACTGTGCGATAGCAACGCAACGTATTTGCCTGGTTCGAGACCGAATTCCGATTCTGGCAAAGTCAACACGCCCCATTCGACAAAGTGGTTGCCACTGCCGCTGGTGCCAAGTTGCCCTCTTGCTCGGTCGCGGGCTTCTCGAGTGACTGCAGTAATCGTCCAGTCTTCGTCTAAGACAGCGTGTTCGTTGGGCCGTTTCCATTTCCGACCAGTACCGAACAACGTTCCTTTCTCCAGCGCTTGGTCAAGCTGTTGGCATTGACTGGCATCGTTGTTTTGGACGGTTTCAACCGGGAGGTCGGTGATGGTCATTTTCATACGGCAGGCAATGTCGACGCCGACGCCGTATGGAATGATCGCGTTTTCTGTTGCCAAAACCCCACCGATCGGAAGTCCGTATCCTGAATGCGCATCGGGCATCAACGCGGCGGCTCGCGAGACCGGTAGTTTACAAGCGTTGCGAATTTGACGGATTGAATTGTCGTCAAAATTCGTTCCCCAGCTGGCGTACTCGATCTCAGATAGCGGAACGTCGTTAGCGGTGTGTTCGATAATCGCAGCTGCCAGCGGCCCATAAATTGGATCCGCGGCGTAGACCGCTGGAGCGGTGACTAGTTTTGGGATTAGCTTCTTGGGAGCTTCGACAGATTTATTTCGAGCTGCAATTTGTACGATCGAGATCGCGGTTGGGATGCAGTCTTCTGGGACGCCAAGGCTAAGTAGTTGTTTTTTATTCATGCCAACTCAGACAAAGTGCTTGCGAAACGGTTCACACGTTTGGACCATAAAAAAGCGGACTCAGTTATGCTGAGTCCGCTTTTTATTCTATCGAATGTCTTTAGCAGGCTGGAGGTAGGGAGGCTGGAGCCTGGAGGATCAGATTACTAAACCTCACCGCAGTTCTTTTTAGCTTTGGCCCAAGCTTGTTTGTTGGCTTCGGCGCTACCGTTGGCTTCCGGGACGTCGTCGCTGTCGACTTCGAACCAACCAGGTTGGAACTGAATAAAGCCGTGGCCGCCTTTTTTCTGCGAGTTGTCGATCGCTATTTTTGCAGTTAAGGCAATCGTGGCGTCCGCTAGAGCAACGGGGCCATTACAGCGAGGCTGGTTTCCAAGGTCGCCTTGCTGGATACACCACGCCCAATGCTCGATCTCTTCGCGGTATCCTCGGCTAACAGGGCCGTAACCTTCGGCTGCTTTGGCAGGGGCAGCGTCGCCACTGGCTGAGGTATCAATAATCGCTTGGCCTTTTTTATTGGCTTTGACCCGTGACTTGTAGGATGTGCCCTTGATCGGGTACAGCATGACCTCTTTTTCGCGATCCAAGATCATCGTTGCTTTAGTGCCCATGACAACTTCGCCGTAGCCGCCGTAGCCGTTGCCGTTGATCGAGCTATAAGTCACAACGACGCGTTTGTTGGAGTGGTCGCCCTCGTTGTAAGCCGGAATACCCGTTTCAGGAGGGTAGCTGTTTATTTCGTCTTCATAGCCGACATCAAAACTGTAGTCGTAACCTTGGCCAGGGAAGTCAAAGGTACAGTAAACATGATCGGCGGCGTCACGATCCTTCGGAGCCGTGTGGCGTCCACCAACAGCGTGAACGCTTAACGGGTGAACGTGCTCGCCAGGTTTTTGAGCCAAAGCCGAGATGAAGATACTTGCGGCGTCGAGTTGATGCGAACCGAGTTCCGCCATCAAGCCTCCCCCAGTACGGTCCCAGAGTCGCCAGCGAACCATTTCTTCGATCGCGGTTCGTTCGCGGTTGGGATACCACAGACCTTTTCCGATATTCTCATAACCAAATCGTTGGGCTTGAACGTATTTGTCTTGGTCCCAGGCTTTCCACTGAGCGATTCGTTTGAAGGTCCATTCAATGTCATCTTTGGACTTACAGTCATCGCTGTTGTAGTGGTTTTCGAACTTAATTAATTGCTCGGCAATTTTGTCAATGGTCTCTCCATTTTTGGCGCTTTCACCACCAGGAATTGGAATCGCCCAAGAGTCATTTCCGGGGCGGTTGTTACGATGCCATTGGGCACGGATGTGGTGGAGTTCACCAAGCAGTCCCCATTTGATCAGGTTGACGGCGTTGTCGTAGAGAATGCTGTAGTGGCGTTGATGGCCAATTGAAAGGAACTTGCCAGTTTCTTCGGCAACGCGGCACATTAGTTTGCATTCGGCAACGCTGTGAGCCATTAGCTTTTCGCAGAGGACGTGTTTGCCGGCTCGCATCGCGGCGATCGCGATTGGGGCGTGTAGGAAAAGTGGTGTTGCAATAATGACCGCTTCAATATCGGGGTCAACAATCGCTTCACGGTAGTCTTGGTAGATTTTGACGTAGTCTCTGGCTTCGCCTTCGGTTTTCCATTTATAGACCTTCATCAAACCCGGTCGGGCCTTGAGGGTGTTGGGAGTAGACCAATCGCCGTGGAAGGCGCGGTGAATGCTTGACGGGCGAATATCGCAAATGGCTTTCACTTCGACAAAATCGGGATTGATGGCTCCCATCAATACATTGCCTTCGTCACCGGTTCCGATAACACATACCCGAACGCGGCGTTCGGGCTTGCCATAACCGTACAACATGCCGGCGACACCTGCACCAGCGACACCTGCGGCTGCTGAAGTCGCAAGGAAACTCCGGCGGTTCATTTGATCGTGAGCGGTCACGGCTGAGTAATAGTTGTTGCGACCGATTTCGCGTTCTTCGGGAGATAAGTTGTTCATCGATTCTTCCTTTTAAAACTGGATGCTTGAGCCTGCATGGCAGCTGAATTTTTTGTGCGGGGATTACTTCGTGGTACGTGGATGGTTAACCGAAAATCTGATGGTGGATTAAGGCTGACTGTTAATTTTCGTATGAATTGGCCGTTTTATCACCTGTAAAGAATGCGTTAATGATGTAGTCCAAACCTGCCATCCGGCCTGCTAGGGTGCCAAAAATGACGAAGCAAGCGGTCATTTCAATCCAGTACAGGTAAGTTGGCGTGGTGCCGGGAACCCAGAATGGTTGAGTCAAGCAAACTGAGAGTAAGAACAGCCCGGCTGAAAGTGATGCAAATCGTGTAAACAGACCGAGGACTAGACAAACGCCAACGATCGTGTCAAACCACGGAATTACCATGTTGATCAAATTCAAAAATATTGGACTGAAAGGACGTGCCAAAGCCAGCGGAGTTTGTCGTTTTTGTTCTTCGACAGCCAGCGAGTTTATTTTTGTCTCGAGCGAGTCCCACATGTCGGTGATCTCTTTGCTCCATCCAGCCATTTTTTTGTTGCGATCAGATTGGATCGTATCAACTTGGCCACGCAGTGAGTCGACTTGTGAACTGACGGCACTTGCCTGTTGTCCGTCACGCGCAAAGCCAGCTAGGCGATCTGCTGTCGAAAAGTGAGCGATCAGGTCGACACGGTTTTCTTTGGCCCATTCCTTGAGTAGTTTAGTGTGTGTGCTGAGCGTTTCTTTTAAGACATCGGGTTGTCGGCGAACTTGGGCGATGTCTTTTTCGAGGTTTGCTCGCTGGTAAGCGAGTTCTTCGGTGTTAACTTTAGTGTTGTTTTGATCTCGGGCAGTTTTGATTTCTTCAGCGAGCGCATGACGTTGGTTTTCAAGTTCTTTTTGGAGGTCGACACTACCAAATCCGTAGTACTTACTCGCATCGCTGGCGAACTGTTCCCATTGTTCGATGGTGCTGTCGGTGTTAATGCTGAAGGTCTTTTTCCCATCAACTTCATTTTCAAAAATACACAGCTTGTTCATACCGTTGCTGTCACCTAGCATCGCTTTGAAGGCAGGCGCTAAAGGGCCTTTGGCACCCGAAAGGAAGCCGTATGCGTCGAACTTGTTTTTAAGTTTGTACGTGCCCTCTTTGAAAAAGTGGTAGCCAACGGCAATGCGGAGCGCCACAATTGATACAAACAGGATGGAGAGTTGAGTTTTAGTGAGCTTTGGGAACAGCGTACTGACTCCAAGGAAATTCTTAAAAGCTTGTCATGGCCGACGAGAGGCCATGTACCAGATATTGAAGTTGGAAAGTAAGATCTTACTAGTGATTAAAGTATGACTTACGTAATAGGTTTCGCCAAAGCCGTGTTTTTACCCCACCATTTCTAAGGTTTTAAGGGCTAATCAAGTCTCGCAGCTTGGGGTCGTTAACATTTCAACGACTTTGCTGGTAATGTTCGCCCATGGATTAAAAGGCTTTAGGTGGTGCGGCGAGCGTGTATTTTTTCGATATTGGTTGGTACCGCCAACGGGGGGATCTAGGATTCGGCAATTTCGTACAATTTCCGGCCTAAATTTTAGAGCTGCGTCAAAACTAAACGGACGTGGAAATCGGGACAACTGGATGATTCACTTCGCCAAACGCCACAGTGAAAGTCACCGTGTTGGCGGCGGACAAGCTGTGGCAGCGTGACCTTGCGCTGACCGAGGCGGCCTGCGGTTGGTGAGCACTTAGCAAGGAGCTTCAGAGGCGCTGAGTGTTATTCCACGGTCGTTTGTTCGTCTAGTCGTTTAAGAACTTGTCTTACCTGTTGTTGTTGTTCTTCTGTTAGCCTTTTCAGTTTTGTCTCGATGATTTCTTGCTCATCATTAGCATCACTGCGCTGCCCCATATACTGATAGCAAGTTTTAATTCTCTGATGCAGTATCAGCTCGCTGGGATTGGCATCTATGATGTACCGATAGTCGTCGATTGCTTGCTGGAATTTCTTTTCTTGGAAATAGTAAGTCCCTCGCAGCACTCGAATCCTAGCAGCTTCGGGGTAGGTTTTTAAAAACTCTGTAATCATTGTTTCGAAGTTGTTGAGCTTGTCTCGCTTTGAACGAACGTAAAATTCGAAAAGGCTACTGATAAAATCTCGGCTAGTGGGGGCGAATTGCTGCGCAACGGTCCACGACAAATTGCCGGCTTCATTGTTGCCTAAGTGGAATTCCTGAATACCGATCATTGTATTCAGGAAACCGGTGTATTTTGTTTCGACACCAGCTCGACGTAACCATTCGGGTTTGATGGGGACTGCATCACCAGGTTCGGAGAGTCCAAGTTGGCGGGCAAGCTGAATGGTCGGTTTCTCGTTTTCGTTACCAATAAACTGAAGCAAAAGTAGGTAGTTCGCCGGTTCTCTAGGATCAACACGGACTGCCTCACAGAGGTAGAAGAAACGCTTTTTGTACATTTCAAAATCATCAAACTTGTTGATCGAAAGTGCAGCTTTCTTGAATGTTATTGATTTGGTCTTTAGCAACCCTTGCTTAGTTTCTAGAGACTGGGCTGATCTGAGACCTAGGTTGGCAATTTCAATGGCAAAGTCAAACTGTCTGATTTCACTTGCTGAATCGGTAAGCAATCTCCACAGCTGAAGGTTATCTGGGTAGTGACGCACGGCCAATTTTTGCAACGACGTGATTTGGTTTTTTACACGATCAATTTCGGTGTCGACGGAGTATTTCTCTGGAGCAATTGCTTCGAGTTGTTTCCGAATCAGTACTGAGGGCCGAAGGATCTTGAGTTTAATATTGCGATTGTTTTCGTTGTCACTTTCGTCTTCGATGACCTCACGAAACTTTTCATCCGCTTTTTCTAGGTACACAAGTCGTTCCTTGGAATCTTCTTCCAAGAGATTGGCGTAAGTCATGTATATATCGGCAAGCCGAGATTTCCCGGCTAAGTTTTCTTTGTCTAGTGCGATGGCCATTGCCAGATGTTTTTCGATGAGTCCAAGAGATGCCTTGAGCTCGTCGGCTGTTTTATCTTGGGCCAGATACTGGGCTCTCCAAAGATGGGCCTCTAAATACCCCGGTTCATCGTCTGGAGCAATGCTCGACATTATATCGTTAGCAGCAAATAGGTCCCCGTTTCTTGCAAACGAAACACCAAGTAGGAACTTGAGCCGCATATCTTCTGGGTCGATCTCTACGAGTTTTTGCCCATATGCGAGACTCGATTCGGCGAATTGTTTGGCTGTTTGTTCAAGCTCCTCTCTCTCAAAGCCTTGCGATGTCTGAATGAGATTCTGAGTTGCACCGAAATTCTCTACGTTTAAATCAAGGAAGCTTTCGTTGAAACCAATTCTCATGGTGTCACTACGAAATTTGTCGGCGATTGCCCAAGCTCCTAGCAAGCTGATAAGAGTAAAAAACGCAGGCACTCCAAGAATCGCTGCCCAACCAGACCGAGAAGTTGGCCAGTTTTGCACCATTAGACTTAAGAAGCCCCCGAGTAATTGAAACGGTATTGTTACCAGCGCCAGCAATCGTACAACGATTGAATCGTCCCGCAGTCGGTCGTCGATCCTACTCAGATCTTGGATGAATAGTTCGATGGTTCGAAAGGGGGCCCCAATGAACCCAAAAGCAGTTTCAAGGATTTCAGATTTTTCGGATTGCATCGTAATCGGCTTAAGGCAAGAGTGGGGTTGGAATGACGTTTGTCAGATTGATTAATTATTGTCTTGGGCGGCTTCAGCAGCTTTAGCGATTTCTAGCTGCTTTACTTGCTCGGCCCAAATTTCGGCCATTTCCGTTTGACCGTTGGCCTCATAGCATTCAACAATTGCCTTTGAAATTTCCAAGTCATTGGGGCGATTGATCAGTGCTTTTAAAAGATAAGCGGTTGCGGCAGCGTATTGATTGGTCGCAGCTGTTTTGTCACCTTTTTCTTCTGCAATTTTTCCCAATGCCAATAATGCTTTACCTTTGGTGTCATAATAGTGAGTCAAACGTCCGAGTTGGCGCCCAGAGCTTTGGGCGTTGATGATTGCCCGGTCGATTAGTTTAAGAGACTCTTGGGGGTCCGGGTTGGGACGCACTAGGTAGAGATAGGCAAGGTTGTTAAGGTAATCCCCGTTTTTCTGGTCCTTTTGTGTAGCCCTTGTGATGTGTTTGGCTGCTTTCAAGTAGTCCTTTTGAACTAACGCTTGTGCGCCGAGGATGTTTTCAACCGAAGCAGGAGCCTTTTCGCCGGGTTGATAGATTTCTTTTGACAATTTGGAAACTTCTGGAATGTCCGAACCTTGAAGCTGGGCAAGATGTCCAAGAATTTTTTGATTAGACGGGTCGTGCTCGTAACCATTGCGGAGATAACCAATCATTTCCTCAGCGTTTTCTGATGTGATTGGGCCTGATGCGTTATACCGAATTTCTTGGCTGATCGCAGTTAAGCGTTTTCCCCACAGTTGAACCTTTGGAATGTCTTGAAATTTACGAATCTCATCATTGACGACTCTATCTGCTTCATCAATGTTTTCCAAACGATGATAGGTGTCGACTAAGAAAGTTGCGCATTTGATTCGGATGTCTGATGAGCCAGTCATGCGATCTAGTTGACCTGACAATCGCACTCTCGCACTGTGCAAAACCGATAATTTTTCTTCGTCGGTCACGCCTAACCTAGCATTAAGCTGGCAGAGTTGAGGGTAAACGTATGGGTCGGTTTCAAAAAGTTTTTTGAGGTGTATCTTCGCCTTATCAAACTGGCCAAACTTTTCAGCAATTAGCACTTTCATACTGAGCGCAGTCGTGTTGTTATCGTCACGAACAAGCGCGTGGTCTAAGTGTTTGTCGGCCAGTCGAAGTAGTCTTGCTTGTTCGCGAGGTGACAGACTGCCTTTGGGTACGGAATTATTAGCCAAATACAAATGTGCTTCGAGATATCCTGGCTTGTCTTCCGGAGCGAGCTGTTTCATGATCGAGGTGCCCTGTTTTCTCAAGCTATTTGCAAGTTCTTGCCTAATTCTCTTGTCGTTTTCGTTACTCACTGGCATGATTTGCGCCAATTCGCTTTTGGTAAAAAAAGTATTGGCCAGCTGGAATTGATACTTGCCTTGTTCAGGGGCTAGAGAATGGAGTTTGCTTAGTAGGATTTTCTTGGACTCCAGAAGTTCCGCCAACCGATCACGAAGTCTCCCTATTTCGGGAGTTTCAATTTCAAGTTCTTTATTGTTGGCTTGCGCCATTTGGAGTTCTTGGGACAGATCTTTCTTGAGTTGCGATTCCTCTTCGACAATCACTGCTAAGTCATCTTCATATTTTTGGATTAGCGTTTTTCCGGCATTTAACTCTCCAACAATCAGGAACAGCAGGCCAAAAATCGCAAACAATAGCGCAGGTATTCCTTTATAAAACGCTTGGCTGGTCTCACCTCTGGAGCCGGGTGCCGACGAAGAAAAAAAGCCGTTTTCACCAAAGAAGAAGTGATAAGGGGCGAGCAAAATACTAGTGAGCTGTGACATGGTTCAACTGCCGGTAGAGCAACGAATTTCAGATAACTAAGGATCGGAATTGATTAAATCCCATCTTAAACAAAACCGAAGCGACTCTCTACACCATTAGCCAGTTCTAGGGAAAAACTACCCGGTGAAACCCGCACTTGGGCAGTTTATTAGTTTCAGCGAATGGTGATTTTTAGGTTGCAGGGGTTTGAGAAGTTAGGAACAGGAGCCCGATCTGGAAATCGGTTAGTGAGAGAACGTGAATGGTGGAAAACTGAAGCTGGTTGTGAAACGGGGTGGTTTTGGTGGCCTGCGTAACTGTTTTGAAGCAAAAATTCGGCAGATCTGCGAAAATCAAAAGAATCGGCAAAAGTTGCCAACGGAGTCAACCGAAAAACTGATTGGGCAGTATCGTTTTGCCCACCCAATGATCCTATTTTGGCGTCGAAAGACTGATGAAATACAAACTTAAAACTCGGTTATTCGCAGCATTGGCACTTTCAGGTGTTGGTTTTTACTGGCCCGCGTCACGGTTGGTAGCTCAAGAAGACGGCTTTGGATTCATTCGGCCCGCCGAATCTAGTCATCAAGGCGATCAGGAGTTAAGCGTCCCACCGATTGCACAGGCGAGTCCACCCTTTGGGTTGCTGCAGCCGTCGAGTGAGGTTCGCCCGCCAACGGCAACACTACCGGTTGTCCAATCGTCACAACCGCGTCGTAGCCCAGCTTCAACCTCGCCAGTTCCTTTTGCTTCATCGAACGTGTTTAATGGGGCTTACGTAGAGTCAGGCAATGCTGGTGCGGGGCATGCGGGGCATCAACTGCCATCGCAAGGTTTACAGCAAGCAACTGTGAAGCAAGTGTCTCATCAAGCGCCTGTTTCGATCACTGAGGTGCCTCCAGTTTTGCAGGGTGGTCATGCTGAACGCGATATACCGCCGATTGTGCAATCGAATAATTCTGTGGTGCCACGAATTGTTCAGCCGATCGAACAATCGGATTTACCGCCAATTGTACCACCCAATGCGGGCGTAAATCGGTTGTTAAACCGAATTCAACCGAGCGATCAAAGTGAAACGTTGATAACTGCTGATGGCGCTTCAATGGATGAAGCTTCGAGTGTGCAACCAGCCGGTTTCGGTGCGGGTCCATTACTGATGCAAGACGCGCCGCCGATTATTGGTAACATTGTTGAAGAGGGTGTGTCAGGTGAACTACCTGGTGCTTTGGTTCCAATTGATCCTTCTGTGAGTTTGCCAAGCGAAGGGGATTTTCCACAAGCCGTTCCTGAGTCGGCCCCCGTCGCTCCGCAAACGGTCTTTGAACAAGCGTTGCCGCAGCAGGCCCCAGCCTACGGCGGTAGTTCAACACGCGATTCCGGTGGCGGTAGTTCAACACGC
>CAZKTR010000024.1:0-8409 GCA_964555525.1 uncultured Pirellulaceae bacterium | reverse complement strand
GGCGGTAGTTCAACACGCGATTCCGGTGGCGGTAGTTCAACACGCAGTTTCAGTGGTGGAGGTGTTGGAAGTGTTGGGCATGGTGCGGGCGTTAGTGCATGCTCTTCTTGTGGAGAGAACGGTTGCTTTGACCCGGAACAAGTCGAAAGTATATTTAACAGTAGTGGTGCCAACGCGTACGCCCGGCGTTACGCAATAGCCGAGGTGCTGTACTTCGATCGAACTGAAGGGCAGATCAATAATTCGAATTTTGGTTCGTTGAATAATTTCGATCCAGGGGTTGGTGCGAGAATCACCGTTGGACAACGTACCGATTCGACTCGAGGGCGAGAATTCCAGTACTCTGGTCTTGATGCAGCCGAGCAGACTCTTGAGGTTTTTCAGCCGACAGGTTTAGCTCAATCTCAGTTCGTCCCAACAGGTGGTTTGACTGGGGGTAACCTGCAAGCGTTTTTCAATGCAACGGAACAATCTCAATCAGCAGAAACTTACTTTCACAGCTTAGAATTTAACCGGGTGAAGTGGGGATGGGACGTGATCAAGTCTTACGTTGGCTTGCGGTATATCTATGTTGACGACGAGTACACCTTGTTTAGCCAGAGTGCCTCGCTTGTAGATCCTGTTACTGGTGCCATCGCGGCTCCTGCGGAAAATGGATTCTTCCAGTTGGCGGCAACCAATCACTTGATCGGTCCACACATCGGTGGCGAATTGTATTATGACATTGGTTATCGATGGTCTTTGTCGGGGGTGAGTCGTTTGGGGGCTTATCTGAACATCAACACCTTCGATACAAATCTTGTTAACGATGGTACGGAGTTTATTAACGCCGAAGATACCAATACGACGATTTCATTTACGTATGAGATTGGTGTGAATGCCAAGTTTCGTTTAACTCGGCAGGCACAGTTCCGCGTTGGCTACAATATATTGTTCTTTGATAACTTGGCCACTGCCTCTGATAATCTGCTCAATGACCCTGCATTCGGTGGTGGGATTCCCGTAAGTCCAACGCTCGGTTCTACGACCACCGACGAAGAGTCCGTGTTGTTCCATGGATTGTCATTAGGCTTTGAAATTTATCGATAGGATCAATCTTAGTAATTCGAATCAATATTAAGCTGTCGCTTGCGACAGCTTTTTATTTTGTCGGGTTGAAACAAGTCAAACTAATATTCTTGAACCCCCCAAGGGTTTAACGGCAAACTACTGGTATGAATGACTCGACGAAGCAAACTCCAAGTGACTTCGGACTGATTGGTATAGATCATGTCACGTTGGTCGTGGCTAACGTTAACGCGAGTCGCGAGTTTTACGTTGACCAACTGGGGTTTGAAGAAGCACCTAGGCCAGCGTTCGATTTCCCGGGGGCATGGTTCAAAATTGGCCAGACGATGATTCATGTAACTGAATCAGACGAGTTGTCGGGGAAGGCTGGGTGGGGTGATCGAGCAGTGGTCCGTACCAGTCGTGGGCATCATTTCGCCTGCCGAACCAGTGATTTTGACCTAGCAATTCGTGCAATCGAGAAACACGAAATTGAAGTCGCTAGTGGTCCGCAGATTCGCCCCGATGGAGCAAATCAAGTCTATATCTACGATCCGGATCAGCACTTGGTAGAGATCTGCAGTTGAGTTAGTTTTTTCTACGTGGCGTTGTTTGCGGTTCTAATAGCAATCGGTAGAATGAATCTATGAGCGAGACCAACCCTACAGCAACTGCCTCAAACAGCGGCGACAATCAATCACCTGTCAATCGCGTTATCAAGCGATTTGGCGGTCGGCATCTGATCTTTCGGACCAGCATGGAATCTGGCTGGCGAATACTGCCTCGGTCTTACGCACTGGTGTCTGACTTTGCCGGGCCCGTCTGGTTCTTCTATGGGTTGGGGCAGATCTGGGTCACCCACAAAAAGTTTAAACGCTACGATGGCTGGACTGCTCGAGTGCCGCGGTTCGGTGGGGCGAAGTTTGTGGATTTGTTGACGAAACTAGAATCCGAGTTGATCGAGTTTTCTCATCATTGCAACAAAAACGGAATTGAAGGTACTGTTGTTTTGGAGCCCAATTTAATCGAATTCCACTGGACGTTTGGGTATTCGCTTGAGAAAGAGAAGATGAAGCCCGAGCAATCCGATACGCTGGATGCTCAGTTCAATAAATTGGTCGAAGCATTTGTGAGTTGTAAGAAGTCAGCCTAGTCAATATTTGCGCTTTATCAGGCGAGTGGGTGCCATGCTTCACGGTTATGAGGGCAAGTGCATCTATTGAGTGTTGGCATGCTTACGCGTGGGATGTGGTTTTGGGAAAGTCCCGTGAACATGTTTTTTTGAGAGGCTTTCTAGAATCAATCCATTGCTGATCGCGTAAACATGGCACCCTTGGCGAAAGCGTGTGAACATTATGTAGATTAGAGTGTTCACAAAAAAATGGTGCCCAACCGATTTGGCTGAGCACCACTGAAACATCTTTGCGATTGCAAACGAGTTACTTCGAAGTCGAAACTTCTTTGTCCTTGTTTTTCGCTTCGCTTTTCTCTTCACTTTCATTAGCCGCGACGTCGTCTTCTTCTTCCTCTTCTAACGCCTTCTGGTAGGCTTCCATGGCCTTCTTGTCGTCGGCTTCATGATCAACCTCAGCTAAATCGATTTCGATGTCCATTTCTGCCATCAACACTTCAATCGCTCGGTCGAGTTTATCACCGCGCAAGTTCTTGAAGCGAATGACGCCGTCTTTGTCGATCAAATAGGTCGTCGGCCAACCGGCAACCTTCCATTTGTCAGAGATTTTTTGATCGCCTTGGACGTTCATGAAGCTACGCCAAGAAATGTTTTTAGGGACGCAAACGTCTTTGGCTATCGTAGGACTTTTGTCACTGTTGATGCCAACGATTGCGAAAGGTTTGTCTGCCAGAGTTCTTACGAGCGACCGCTCGTGTGGGTACATAGCCCGGCAAGGAGGTCACCAATCGCCCCAGAAGTCTAAGAATACGATCTTCCCGCGGTAGTCGCTCAGCTTAAACTCTTCACCTTCAAGGTCGGTGCCAACGATATTCATCGCTTTAGCACCAACAGTGAGATTTTCAAGAACGAAGAGTTCGTCTTGGGCTTTTTTGTGTAGCTCCGAATCACCATCGAAACTTCCCAGTAGTTCCCGCAGGCTCTTGCTTTCTTTTTCAAGATCTGCGAGCTCTTCGTCGTTCAAAGCCGAGCGATCTAATTTGCCGTCGCGAAGGGGAATGTATTTGGCAAGCGAAATTGCAGCTTGGACTTGATCGTCGCCTTCGCCAGTTTTCATGACAGCATGCAGGATCGTTTCGTAGGCTGGATTGACCGTTCGTGGAACGATAGACAAAACCTTTCCAATGTCTTCGTCGTCCAAGTGATGTTTCATGATCGCATTGAACGCAGCCGAACTAGTTTCAGAGTCTCCGTAAAAACCGACAGCGGATAACGCCCCGATGTCAGCGGACTCAGGGTCGGTTTTAGTAAGAGCCCAAAGTGATTCTACGGCTTCTTCTTGAAGGCCTGTCTGCCCGCGTAACGGCGTACTAGCGACCGGCAAGAGTAGCTTAGCTGCAGTCGCGCGAAGGGCTTCGGCTTGCTTAGCTGCTTGGTTGCTAAGTTCAAGTAGCTTGTTAGCCGCTACCGTTTTGGTACGAGTGTCGCCGTACAGCATCAGAGTCGTACAGCTTTTCTGAGCAAGTTCTGAGTCTTGGCCATCGGCCAGTTCTAGGAGTATCTTGGTCGGCTCAGCTGCTTTTCTTCTGCCGCCAGCAACAAGTGCATGTCGAAGCGCAGGGAACGCGTCTTTGTCGCCAACGTTTTCTTCGTAGAGTGCTAAGAACTTGTCTGCGTAAGCTGCGCGAGGACTAGATCGAATGACCTCGCGTTTTTCAGCTGTTGTCTTGGCCGCTTTGTAAGCGGTCATCATCTCGGTTGTCTTAACATTTAATTCGTTAGCCAGCTGTGCAATCTGCTCCTTGAGGGATTGAGGTGTTTCCTCAGTTTCAGTTTCCTTAGCTTCGGCTTTTTCTGTCGCCTTGTCGGCGGCTTTTGGCTCGGCACTTTCTTCCGTTGCCTGTTCAGATTCGACGGGCTTGTCGTCGGCCTGAAAGGCATTGACTTGAGCTGCAGGTATGCAACAAGCAAGTAATGCCAGCGGGAAATAGAACCCGCCTTTTAGTGAGAGTTTAAAGGTCTTCTTCATTCACGTGTCCTATTTGAATTGGTGTAGGATCAATTTTGTTTGACGTCGCAAAACTGTCAGTAATTATGTTAACGGCATGTGACGTTGTCAAAAGGACGTTTTGCCAACTAAGTAACGAATTTTCTGGCTTGCAGGCGGGTTGCGCGTTTAGATTCACATAACCGCGAAAGTTGGATTGGCAGCAAATAGTCACTTTTGAACCGGCAAAAGGCGACGATATCCGATGCAAACCCGGATTTTCGGGCTGATAAGTTCTTAGCGACTCAAATTTAGCCGCCCAAGTACTGAGTGTAGATTTTTCTGGCAAGCACTGGGTCGTCCGTCCCCGAAACGATCGCACGAGAGTCAGAGAAGACCGTGATCGTGATGTCGTCTGCGAAAAAACGAAGCATAAACTGGTTCTGTTTGACTTGGCCCAAGCCGTTCAGTCGATTGGCGAGTTCATTCAGATCAATTTTTTTTCGTTGGCCAAAACTTAGTTGCACCGAGTTACGACCGCACAGCACGGACGCGTGACTGCCTCGTTCACCCGCCAGCCAAACGAAATTATGCTGCTTGCAAGTCGGGCAGTCGACGGTGTCTCTTAACCGGCTTACGTCAATCGAACGCATTTGGTTTTCCCAGAGCGAAAACACTTGCAGTTTGTTGCTGACGGCATCGAATTGTTTGGTGAGAATTTTGATTGCTTCCAGCGATTGAATCGAAGCGATCACGTTGATGATCGGAGACAAAATTCCAAACGAATCACAAGTGGGAGTGGTTCCTGGCGGCGGTGGTCCGTCGAGCATCAAGCAATTCAAACAACCTGACTTGTTGGGCAGGATCGTCATCGTCTGTCCATCGGCGCCCAAGCATCCACCGTAAACCCACGGGATCGAATGCTTGATGGAAACGTCGTTGATCAGAAAACGAATTTCGAAATTGTCACTGCCGTCCATGATCAAGTCGACGTCTTGCGCAAAGCCTTCGATGTTGCTGGCGTCGACGTCGGCGACGATCGGTTCAAGTGTTACCGTCGAGTTGATTCGTTGCAGGTGTTGAGCGGCTGCGACGGCTTTGGGGAGCATGTTTTCGACATCGTTTTCTTCAAACAAAACTTGCCGTTGGAGGTTGCTGATTTCCAAAAAGTCTCGATCAACGATCCGCAAAAATCCCACGCCGGCGCGAACCAGGGTGTCCGCAATGGTTGAGCCGAGTGCCCCGCAACCAACCAGCAGTACGCGCGCATCTCGCAGGTTCGCCTGTCCAGTTTCGCCGATTTGTGGGAAACGGATTTGGCGCGAGTAGCGATGTTTGGCTTGGTCGGAAAGCGGTTGAGGCATGTCGTCGCGTTGGTTGTGTGGTCCTGAGGTTTCTGCCCTGATCGTAGCTTAGAGAATCATCTTTTGGATAGCCGCATTGGTTAAATAGATTCGCCTTTTGTTTGCAAAAGTAGCGTGGTTTTATATCAGAAACGTAAACCACGAGCACCTGCCTAAGCCCGCCTGAAGGTGTCGGCGAACATGGCGCGAAAAATTCAACGCAAAGCCGCTAAGGCGCAAAGAGTCATTCGCAAGCGTTCTTTGCGTCCTTGCGCCTTAGCGGCTTTGCGTTAAAATCGAATCTGGACCAGTTGCTAAAGTGAAAGGCGACCTTTCCTACCACTTGAAATGCTTTGCGGTCACCGAGTTCGGACAATCGTTAACTTTCTCCGGTGTGCCAGCCACGACAACTTGTCCGCCTGCCTCCGCCGGGCCCGGGCCCATGTCGATCACCCAATCGGCGCTTTGAATCACTCGTAAATGATGTTCGATCACGATTAGTGAATGGCCCACCGTCAGTAACATGTCAAAGCAATCCAGCAACTTTGTTACATCGGCCATGTGCAAACCCGTTGTCGGTTCGTCCAACAGAAACAAAGCTCGTTTGGATTTCGAGGCGTTCAAAAACAAACCCAGCTTCAACCGTTGGGCCTCGCCCGAAGAAAGCGTCGTCGCGGGTTGTCCCAAACAAACGTATTCCAGCCCCACATCAATCAGCGATTTTAGTTTGGCTTGGATTTTTGGTTGGCCGCGGAAAAACGCAAACGCCTCGCGCACCGTCAAATTCAACACGTCCGCAATGTTACGGCCACGATATTTAACTGACAAGACTTCAGGCCGATAGCGAGTGCCACTGCACTGATCACAGGTCACCGAAACGTTGGGCATGAACTGCATGTCGACCGTCAACCGCCCTGCCCCTTCGCATTTATCGCAGCGACCGCCTGAGGCGTTGAAGCTAAATTTGCTGACATTCAAATTTTTGGCCTTGGCATCGACGGTGTCAGCGAAGCAGCGTCGGATGTCGTCAAAGGCCTTCACGTAAGTGACCGGGTTGCTTCGAGCCGACCTGCCGATCGGCGATCGATCGACTAGTACGATTTCGTCAAACCGGGACTCGCCGATCAATGAGTCGTATGGTAGCGGCGGATCACATGCGATCTCTTTCTTTTGGCAGACCGCGCCGTAGAGCGTTTGAGTCACCAGCGAACTTTTACCTGAGCCGCTCACTCCCGAGACAACCGTCAAGCATCCCAGCGGAAATTCGACGTCGATGTTCTTTAAGTTGTGGCCGCGTGCGCCACGCAACGTCAAACTGCCTCGTGACGGTCTTCGGTTTTCTTGATTAAAACTAACCCCACGTCGTTCGGCCAAAAAATCGGCCGTGATCGTGTTGCCGTTTTTGGCCATCTCTGCCGGTGATCCATCAAAGGCGATTTCGCCGCCATCGCAACCGGCACCGGGACCGACTTCGACGATCCGCGGCAGGCTGCGGATGATGTCTTCGTCATGGTCGACGATGATTACGGTGTTTTCGCGAGCGTGCAGTTTCTTAATCGCCGCGATCAAACGCTCGGTGTCGTTGGCGTGTAGTCCGACCGACGGTTCATCCAGAACGTACAGTGAATTGACCAGCGTTGAACTCAGGCACGTCGTCAACGAAACGCGTTGGGCCTCGCCGGCGCTGAGTGAGCGGACGGGGCGGTCGAGCGTGAGGTAGCCGAGACCGACTTGGAGTAGGTAGTCGATTTTTGAATCGATTTGTGAACGCAGCCAGCGAGTTGATTCGGCCAAACCGTCGGGTAACGTGAGTCCACCAATGGCTGAGCGAAATTCTTCTAGCGGAAGGCTGCACAGGTCAGCGATGGTTTGGCCGGCCACTTGAAATGCTAAGGCGTTGTTGTGCAATCGCTTTCCAGAGCATGTCTGGCAAATTTCCCGATCGAACTTGTCGGTGAAGCCAATTCCGTCACAAGTTTCGCACGCACCGGCGGGGTGGTTGTGAGAAAAAAGCTTCGGCGTCGCATCCGCAAACTCTGTTTGGCAATTGGGACAGATCAAGGCATTCGAGTAACTGGCCACTCGCCATGGTTTGCCACCGACGGTTAAACAATTTTCTTGATCGTCATCGGCTGCGATCAAAATATCGCAACTCCCCTGCCCTTGTTGGAACGCAATCTCCAGCGATTCGGTGATTCGAGTCGCTTCGCTGCTGCCGGCGGCTAGTCGATCGACGACCACGCGGATCGAATCGATTGCCGCGTCTGCAGGAAGTTGGTTTTGGTCAGGCCGAGAAAGATCGATCGTGGTCTCGCCGACGATCGCGCGGACAAACCCGTTGGTCTTGGCACTCATCAACGCCGCCGCAAAATCGAGATCTTTGTCGCCGCGGAAGCAAACTTGATATCGCGTTCCAGCGGGTAGCCGTGAAAGTTCAGCAGCGACGGAGTCTGGCGAGGCCTTGTGGATTTTGATGTCGCATTTTGGGCACGTTATGGTGGCCGCTTCACTGAACAACAGTCGCAAGTGTTCGACCACTTCGGTCGCGTTGCCGACGGTAGTTTTACGATCGACGTTTCCGCGGAATGCTCGGACCGCGATCGCTGGAGGTACACCCTCGATCGAATCGGCCTCGGGTTTGTCCAGCTGAGTCACGAACTGTCGAATCTGCGGCGATAGGCACTCGATATAGCGGCGTTGGCCTTCGGCGTAGATCGTGTCGAAGGCGAGGCTTGATTTACCGCTGCCACTGACACCGCAGATTAGCAGCAGTTCGCCAGCGGGGATGTCGAGGTCAACGCCGTTCAGGTTGTTTACGCAGACGTTTCTAAGTCGCAGCATTATTTTTCGTTTCCAACTTCGACGAGTAAGCGACCTTTGGTTTTGCCGTCGGACATCAG
>CAZKTR010000023.1:0-19175 GCA_964555525.1 uncultured Pirellulaceae bacterium | reverse complement strand
GAGAAGCGGTGTCGTAAAAACCTTCCGTTAGCCGCACCTATCCGCGCTGTGACCTCAAAGAATCATCAATGCCCAGAATGCCATGGCCACGACGTCATCGCGCTCGTCTACAAGAATCGGAAACTGCGAACGATGTTTTCTGATGATTGGAACGCGACCGTTGGCAGACGAATAGTCACCGACAATGCCGAGTTCGCAAAAAACAAGGACGGATCACCAAAACATCGTGGTGACGCCAAGTACCGCTGCAGGACTTGCAATCACGAATGGTGACGTACGGGCGGCCAACATGGTTTTTACGCAAGGGCCTTCGGCACACCTTCCGCGTCTGGCCACGTGGGCTGGCCTTGGTACAATCTCTCGTAATTCAGGCATCGCGTGCTTCGTTTATGGCGGTGTCATAAAAACCTTCCGTTTCCGGTCCGAGGTCACCGTCATTCGCGAATCGAACCGATCCCAATTCTCAGTTGCGACGTTGCTTGGAGCGATTACCCTGGCCGCAATCGTCGTTGGCAGCGTCTTTCGGTGGCATCGCTGGGTTCTCTGGAACAGCGAGCCTTACGGTGATCCGTCAGAACAATGGTTTATTGCTTCACGGCAGCAAATGTACAACTGGACGACACCGTGCATCGCCGCATTCTTGCTTGTTTCCGCGTTTTCAATTTGGTACGCAATCGCAAACCGAAGCAGCCCTGAGTCAGTTATCGGTGGGCTCTCCCTTGCCTTTCCCGCCTTACTTCCGCTCGGACCGCTTGCGCTATTCAGCCTTCTCATTCCGTTTGTCACCCCATTGGTAGGCTGTTGGTTGCTCTACAAACACAGATTTTTCCTCGGCACATTCGTCATGCTATTCTCCGCAATTTGGCTCTACTTTGTGTTTCATTATGTTGACGAATGGTTCGCCATTTACGGCGACTGAGCGGGCGGACAACATGGTTTTTACGCACAGGCCTTCCTCGTTTGGTGACACGGGTTAATCTTGGCACAATTGCTCGCACCTCATGGATCAGGGCGGTGTCGTTAAATCCTTCCGTTATGCGAACATATCCGTCGATCGCAACTGCGGGAGCTTGTATACGAATTATGAAACCGGAAGAGAATCGCGTTCAAAGTATTGCGTCACATCATTTGGAGAAACCGGAGCACTCAGATAGTAGCCTTGATACTCGTCACAATGATGGTCTCGCAGGTACTGGAGTTGCTCGATTGTCTCGACGCCTTCCGCGAGCACTTTCAGGCCCAACGTTTTCCCAAGCATTACGATACTTGACGCGAGAACACCGTCATCGGCGGACGGAATATCTTTGACGAACGCCCTGTCGATCTTTAAGCGGTCGATTGGAAACTGTCGCAAATAGGCCAGCGATGAATAGCCTGTGCCAAAATCATCGATGCTGATCGTTGCTCCCAACGCCTTCAAGCTGTTCAGTTTCTCGATGGTGCTTTGGACGTCATCAATGAGAAGGCCTTCGGTGATTTCAAAATCGAGCTTTGAAGGGTCTACTTTATTTTCTCGTATCGCATCACCGACGTATTGCAAGAATCGTGAGTCTTCGAACTGGACGGGGCTCACGTTGACTGAAATATGAACGTCATAACCTTCTTCAGTCCAGATTTTCAACTGGCGGCAAGCCTCTTGCATCAACCATTGCCCAACTGCGACGATTTCATTGCTTTGTTCGAGCAGCGGGATAAAGTGGAACGGTGAAATGATTTCACCGTCGCGACGCCATCGCAAGAGTGCTTCTACACCGGTCACTTCGTTGGTTCTCAGATCGACTTTCGGTTGATAGACGAGGAAGAATTCTTCATTGTTCAACGCTTGCGAAAGCCGTTCCTGCGTTGAACGATACTCAACCAGTGCCTGCGTCATTCCCGGTTCATAGTTTGCGAAAACGAGTTTATTCTCTTTCGCCCGGTACATCGCCGTATCGGCGAACGCCAACAGATCTTTTGCGTTCGACGTGTCGACCGGACAAATGGCGACTCCAACGCTTGCTCCCATGGCAAACACGTTGTTCTCTGTTTTGTAGCTCTGGCAGAGCACTTCCTTCACGCGTGTGGCAATCTGTGCCACGCATTCGGGAGTTTTGACGTTCATGTGAATAATGCAAAACTCGTCTCCCCCGAGTCTGGCGATAATTGAATCATCTCCGAATTCTGAACGCAATCGTTCAGCGATGATCTTTAATGCTTCATCTCCAACCTTGTGCCCAAGCGTGTCGTTGATTTCTTTGAAACCGTCCATGTCAATTACGAACAATGCCATCGATTGATTTTCTGACTTGGAAATCGCGACGCTGGATTCAAGTTCTTTCTGAAATTGAAAACGATTCATCAAACCCGTTAGCGAGTCGACCGTGGCAAGTACGTGAAGTTGGACGCTCTGCTGTTGGAGGCCATCAGACAACTCAACAAGGTGTTTCGTCCGCAATCGAAAGTAGACTTCGG
Organism: uncultured Pirellulaceae bacterium; assembly: GCA_964555525.1. GTDB lineage: Bacteria > Planctomycetota > Planctomycetia > Pirellulales > Pirellulaceae > Mariniblastus. The sequence continues at coordinate 16,724 of CAZKTR010000023.1, read as the reverse complement.
CTTGGTAGCAGCAGAAAAAAATGCAGGTGCTCGCGCCGCTTAGGATCATGAATTCGTCGAATTGACTGCCAGTAAAGGGGCCATCGATTCCGAATCTCAGCAGCACATGGGCGAGGTTTGCGGCCCAACATAGGAGTAGCCAATGGAATGCGGAACGAACTCCAAATAGTTGACTACTCACCATGATGGCAAGGGGATAGAACAGCATTACCCAGCGCAGCGTCGGATGGCAGAGGGACAAGGGCAATAGCCCAACTAGGCATGTTCCGAGTACAAAGTTGGCATTGAGTCGATGGTTCTTTGACTTACGCAGCGCGATCGTGCCTATGGTGAGAACCACAGCGAAAACGACACAGATTTTTGCAGCGCACGAATACCCGCGCAGGCTCAAGAATACAGCATATATGAGCCACGTCGCTAAGAAGACGTAGCTGTAATGCCAGACACGTTGCGTCCGTTCTTCCAGCGCAATATTAACGTTAGAAATAGATGGCCTGAGCGATTGCTGACTGTCCGCAAGCATGATGTTGGATGAAGGAGAAAAGAAATACTCGAGCAAGGATTGATTCCTAAAGAGTTAGTTTTTCTTGATCGGCTTCCCAAACCAAATAGATAGATGGATCTTCTTTCGATGAAAACAGGCTCGAAATATCGAGAATTTGACGGTTTTCACCGCCCCAACGGGGGTTCCATTGTTGCGTCTTCGGTTTTACGCAGAGCTGCAGTTTCACCTTTGGAGCATCCGTTTGGCTTGCCATATCTGTCAGCACCCTAGCTATTTGCTCCCCTCTGATCACTTGGTAGAATTCCCGACGGTTCGACATCTTTCGGCCCGCGAGAATGGGGTCGCAAAAACCTTCCGTTAACGTTCATATAACCTATGAGATTGGCAACTCTTCTCGTTCTTGCGTTCTTCATGTTGACCGGATGCGGTTCGCCGTTTGGTTCTAGCGCTACTGCATTGAAACCTATTGCGTCTCCAAGCGGTGCGATGACTCTGACTCCGTCAGTGAATCAGTCCAAGGCGGACCCAACCAAATACCTTTGTGTCGCTTTCGACATTCACGACAAATCTGGCGGTTTGCTTCACAGCATCCAATCCAGCGCCTCCGACATCCAGAAATGGTCAATCGGCTGGTTCGATGACGTAACGATTGTCCTATACAGTAGCGATATCGGAACCTACGCTTGGAAACTGGCAGACGACGGAACTATTTCCGAATTGCCTCACCCGCTTCCCGCTGAGCTACAAACCCATGGCGACCGCATCAAAGCTGCCAAGTATGACCGCTAGCTCGATTTTTACGCAAAGCTGTGGTTCGTTTTTGGGTAACCAGGCCACGAAATTTCTTAACTAACCACGTTCAGTGGCTGGCCCTTCAAAAACGCCTCGACATTCTCCGCCGTTGTTTGCATTAGTCGCTGTCTTGCCGCGACAGTCGCCCAAGCGATATGCGGCGTTATCACACAATTCTTCGCATCCAACAACGGATTATCCGCACCGATCGGCTCGGTACTACACACGTCCAACAACGCCCCCGCGATTTCGCCCGCGTTCAGCGTGTCCGCCAGCGCCTGTTCATCGACCAACCCGCCTCGAGCGGTATTGATCAGGATCGAAGACGACTTCATCCGTGATAACAACTTCGCATCAATAAAGCCTTTATTTTCATCTGTCTGCGGGCAGTGAATACTTACCACATCGGCCTGCTCAAATAATTGCTCCACCGATAGCCATTCGAAACCTTCATCCAGCAACGGGTTGATTTGTCGGCGACTACAGGCCACCACTCGCATCCCAAACGCCGCCGCAAGCGCGGCCGTGGCTCGACCTGTCCGTCCCAGCCCTACGATTCCGATGGTCTTGCCCGCCAGTTCATGAATCGGAGCCAGCGTAAAGGAAAAGTCACCGATTGCCTGCCACTGCCCAGCGACAACCGCCTGATGATGCTCTGCCGGTCGGTGTAAAAACGATAGTAGCATCGCAAACACATGCTGAGCCACTGAAAGCGTGCTGTACTCAGGGACATTTGAAACAACCACCCCGCACTTGCCAGCGGCAACCGTATCCACCACGTTATATCCCGTTGCCGTCACCGCGATGAACTTCAAATTCGGCAACTGCTCCAACGTCGCCGCAGTAAAGGGAACCTTGTTCGTTAACACGATCTCCGCGTCTGCACACCGCGATACGATTTGATCGCCTGCTGTCCGATCATAAACTTCTAACACCCCAAAGGACTCCAATGGTGTCCATGGATTGTCACCTGGGTTGAGCGTTTTGCCGTCCAATACAACCAGCTTCATTTTCCACTCCAAGTCAACGACGCGAGGTAGATTAGAAACACAAACCAAACACAAAACAAAGCAACTGCCACACGGAAACGTTTCGTGGCGGGCTGGATAGACGTTTGTGCAAGATCGTCCATCGACGATCCTGCATCGCTTACGGGTTCGGTATCAGCAGATGACTGAAGAGGCGGTTGTTTGCTGGGCATTCTGAGTCAATTACGAAGCGATTAAACAACGCCGACAAGTTACACGACATGACGGTCGAGTTAGAAATTTGCGAGTTTGAACGATAAGTTCGACGCTGAACTACAGGTTCGCTGCAGAAGCATTAATTTCAAGATCCGTTTCAAAGACGCCATCGAAATCATACACATCGTCAAAATGCTCGCGACGATCCTTTTCTGACTTCTTCATCATCTCAGCGTCGATCATGTTGTAAACAAGATCCCCAAAACAACTGGTCGAATCGATATTCCAATTGCGAAGAACAACCTTGGCTAAATAGCCAAACTGATTAACTGCGTACTGCCGAATGGCTTCGCACAGCTGTTGGCCAGTAAAGTGCCGTTCGACCACCGGTCCATCACCGTCAGAAAAGCGTTCAAACTCTTGCAACTGCAATTCCATGTTGTCAGACGCATACGCAAGTGCTTCACGGACAAACCGGTAAGCGTCCATAGGGTATCGTGAGTCGTTTTCGATAATTTCGAACATCGCAATCTCATCGTGCATGACTTACTCTATTCTCAATATTGCTAGCCGGTCGCAATGTATGCGATGGGCGTTTTTAATTTTGCACGCAAACTCTGCGATTTCCATCGACCGAGCAAACGTTCCACTATTCTAACAACAAAACTTTGTAGTCCAATCTTAATTTACGCCCAAGCCCGGTTATTCCAATTTTGGTGGTTTCCGGTTTCGCTTGCTATTCTTGGTTCCTTGCTGACTACGGCCTGTCTTTGAGGTTTTTTGGGGGGCAGGCTTACTATCGACAGTCGCCGCTTCGTTGTTTTGTGCGGTCTTTGCCGAGGGAAGAGTTTTTTTTCTTTTCCCTCCTCCAGCTTGACTCTTGATTACCGACAGCACTTCGCTGGCATCAATTACCATCCGGCGATGGTCTTCCATCTCAATCAACAATTGCTCTGCAATGATCTGTTGATTCAAAACCTTTGCTCGACCATTGGCCGTAACAATGTGAGCTCCTACACGCGGCAACTGTTTGTGTATTTCTTCGTACGTATCAAACTCGTATCGCAAACAACACTTCAGCCGACCGCAACGCCCCGAAATTTTGGTAGGATCCAACGTCGCCTTTTGTAACTTTGCCATCCTCATGGACACCGGCGGCATGGTCACCAAATGGTTGTTACAACAAACGGGTTTACCGCAGTCACCATAATCCGCCAACAGTTTCGCTTCATCGCGAACGCCGACCTGTCGCATTTCGATTCGCGTTTTAAATTCCCCCGCCAAGACCTTAACCAACTGGCGAAAATCCACTCGGTCGTCGGCAATGTAGAACACCACGATCCGCTCACCACCTAGCAACGTTTCGACATCGATCAACTTCATGTCCAAATTAAGCTTCGAAATCTCTCGTTTGCAGATTTCGATTTTATTGAAACGCTCGGCGTCGATCGAGTTAATGTTATTGGCGTCTTCGTTTGAGACCATCCGTACAATGGAGCCTGTTGGCGGTTGGTCGAGATGACTCAGTGCATCATCGGTTGCTTCGCACAGCACTTGACCGACTTCGACGCCGCGGTCTGACCGCACCACCACTTCATTCCCCCGTCGATACTGTTCGTCGTTACGCGAAGCCATAACTCCAATGCTTCGCATCAATCCGTATCGAACAATATATTTCGGCAACTTTAATCTCCAGGCTTTTGCTGCGTTGTCTGAACTCGCTAGTATAGTTGAATTGGTCGGAGGCTGTCACTTTATTAGCCGTTTTGGCGCTAGCTACGGTTTTCAAGTATAATCCGTTCCGTGACGCAACCGGGGCTATCGCCCATGAACCGTGGCTAGCGCCAAAACGGCTCACAAAACCAAGTGACTACGGCTTAAAACCTTCAAGTAATTCTAGCTTGGTAATATTAACTTCGACTCCGAAGGCGGTTCGGCCTGTGCCGGAGGTGCTCCAGTCAGCTTATCGATCGGCATCGATTCATCTAATAAGCCGCGTTGGGACAAAATCCGGGTAAATTCGAATTTGACTTCTTCATCACTCGAATAACTACTAATCTCTGACACGATATCTCGAGCCCGATCAACGTTCTGTAATTCTAATTGCACCTCGAACTCGTGACACAAAGCAAGTCCCGCTTCGCGTCGATCACCCGACTCTTCCGCCGCCTCCTTCGCTTTCAACACCAAGGCCAACGTTTCTTCGAGACTATTACCGCACTTGGACAAAGCCCTCAGCTTCGTCGCATCCAAGCTTTTGTCTCGATCGTCACGCTTCAGGTACTCGTTGATTCCGCAAGCCGCCATGTTGGCATCATTGCAACCAAAGCCAGAAGCTTCCAGCAGTTGCACTTGCTCCAAACTAGCCGTGCTCAAATCAACCGCCCGGCACCGCAATGGCGAAGTCAACGCAGCAAAGTCATCCGGCTTGACAGGCCCCAACGGAGGTAACTCGAGAAGATCTAGCATTTCCTCGAACACACCGTCAGGCGCGAAGCGTGATTTTGAGTTTGAGACCAAAATCAACAACCGAGCATAAACCAAGTTCCGCAACTCGGGCTGCTTCGCCGCATCGCGAATCGAAAGCGTGTGATTTTTATCGAGCTGCAAATCCAACACTTCGTTTAAGAACCGTTTGCGACGATGCTCCAACAGCAAACGATCCGCCTTGGCCGGCTCAAGATCCATTGGTAACAAAGCTTGTGTCAACAACAACACATCTTGCGCGACGCTTTCCTCATGCACGACTTCTGTCTCAGGCTCATTTAACTCAACATCGATCTGCTCCAGCAACGCTTTGACTTGGTCAATTCGACTGGTACTGACCCACAATTCCATTCGAGCCGGTCGATCGGTTTGCTTGCCGTAGATTTCAGCATTACCGATCCGCAACGCGATGTCTTCGACCGATAGCGAATCAGATTTCTTCGCAACCGCTTTATCCAAAACCGCAAATCCATGCTTGGGCGGCGGAGATCCATCAGGCAGCGAAGTTGGAGTTTCCACAGGTTCAAAGACTTTACTTGCGATCAGTTTCTCAGAAACATCAGCCACATCGTCCAGCTCGTAACGCAACACAACAATTGGATCCGTCGCTGCCCAAGAATCATCTTGAACATAAGCAAACGCCAGCGCCTCGGCCGCAAACGCGGAATTCAAATCGGGCCAGTTCGCGTAAGCCTGCCAAGCATCACCGGCGTCGGTATGAGCAAGCATCGTTTTGACAACCGCAATTGCACGCAGCACGATTGGATGAGCCGGGAAATCAATGTCAGCTTTAACTAAATACTGCAAAGCCCGTCGGAACTGCCCTCGTGCGATCGCTCGTAAGGCATTGGAGTACAACTTCTCCCACTCGACGCCTTCGGGAGCATCCTCCAACACTTCCGCCTGAAACAAAAACGAAAAGAACGACCACTCTTGCAGCAAGCTCAGATACATCTCCGAAATTTCTTGGTCTTGATCGCCACGCAACCGGCTCGCAAACTGCAAGTGAGCTAGGCCAGCGAACACGAGGCCCTGTTCCACCAAAGTGCCAGCCACGACTTTAAAAACGTTACTAACAGCAACCGGAATCTCGGCGCTTTTATTAGCGTCCATCGCATCTTGCAACGAATTGATGGCGTCGTCCAAACGACCCTCGAACAAATCAATCACCGCCAAGTGCTGAAGGCCCATCGAGTGGCCCGGTGACTGCTCGCGGAACTCAGCATTGGTTGCTTTGGCCGCTTCGATGTCATTGGCAGAAATCAAAATGTGAGTTTTAATAACTTGAAGACAATCTCGCGGGCCTCGCTTTTCAGCCGTCCGCTGGAGTTGATCAAGAGCAGCTTGCACTTGGCCAGCACTGTTTTTTTTAAGAATGTCGTTAAGCTCGTTGATGACATCTTTGCCACAACAGAACTTGATCTTATTGCCGCTCTGGCAGGGGCAAAGATGATAGGCGTCGATATCCACTTGTTGAACTCCACAACCGAAATCAAAATGTAATAAAAACCAACCAGTAATCGGACGCGTATAAGATTCGCGTGTTTTACGAGTTATTGGGTGGGATAGATGTATGGTAAGATGCCGCGGCTTTGAAAGGAGAAGTGTTTTTTTAACAAACTAATCCTACCGAGCACCGTCAAACAATTTAAGACATTCAGCCGACCTAGGTAACCCTGTAACGCGCCAATCTCAAATTCAAATCACGTGAATTCAAAAAAAACACCTAAACCGAACGAAGGCAAACCGGCCTCTGGGTCAATCTCACCTTGGCGTTTAGATCACATTCAAAACATTGGCCACGCGTTAACCGAAACCGCACGGCGTCTACCGGACCAAATTGCCGTCGCCTGCCCCAGTTCGTCTCGTCCGACCAAACTTAAGGTCCAACCCGGACAAAAACTGGCTTACGACCGGATTACTTTTTCGCAATTAGAAGAGCGTTCGAATCGAATCGCCGTTAAACTTCGCCAAGTCGGAGTCAAACCCGGCATGAGAACCGCTTTAATGGTGCCGCCGGGGATCGATTTCGTTGCCCATGTTTTTGCTCTTTACAAAACCAACGCAGTTACCATTTTGATCGACCCCGGCATGGGTCGAAAAAATATGATCGACTGCCTCGCCGCCGCCAAACCGGCCGCCATGGTCGGAATCCGCAAAGCTCACCTAGCCCGACTAGTCTTTCGAAAAAGACTCAGCACCTGCCGAATCAACTTATCCACCGACGGCTGGTTCCCAGGTTGCCAACGCACCGACCAACTGCAAGGCATTGAGCCTCCAACGGCTGAACAGATCGTTGCGGCCAACAACTGCGACCGCGAATCGCCAGCGGCCATCATCTTTACCACCGGCAGCACAGGACCACCCAAGGGCGTGCTCTACCGCCACCGAAACTTTATCGAACAATCGCAACAAATCCGCGATTACTTTTCGCTCCAACCCGGCGCGGTCGATGTTTCTGGGTTTCCGCTGTTCGCGCTATTCAATACCGCCATGGGGTCGACGACCGTTTTTCCAGCGATGGACGCAACCAAACCTGCAGAAATCTATCCTCCAAACTTGATCGACGCCGCTGAACAATTTTCGGCGACTCAGTCGTTTGGTTCGCCTGCGTTGTGGAATACGGTTTCCAACTACTGCGTTGCCAACAAGGTCTCGCTGCCAAAAATCAAAAGCGTGTTCACCGCCGGCGCACCGGCACCTCCGGATGTACTAAGCCGAGTCAAATCGGTGATCGCCGAAGACGGAGACGTTTATACGCCTTACGGCGCCACCGAAGCATTACCCGTCGCGTGCAACGCTGCCTCCGTCGTGATCAGTGAAACCGCCGCCAAAACAAACGACGGCCAAGGTACTTGCGTAGGGCATAAGTTCAGCGAGATCCAATGGCAAGTGATCGAGATCTCTGACGAACCGATTGAAAAAATTGATCAAGTCGTACCTGTCACCACCGGAGCAATCGGCGAACTGATCGTGAAGGGCCCCGTCGTCACCGACCAATACGTAACTCGTGTCGAAGCCAACGCTCAGCATAAAATTCTTGACGGCAGTTCATTTTGGCACCGCATGGGAGATGTTGGTTACCTAGATGATCAAGATCGTTTTTGGTTTTGCGGCCGCAAAGGCCATCGAGTCCGCACCGGCGACGCGACGATGTTCACCATCCCTTGCGAAGCGATTTCCAACTTGCACGAAAAAATCTACCGCAGTGCCCTGGTAGGCGTTGGACCAGTCGGCAACGAAACGCCTGTCATGATCGTCGAACCGCTACCGGGCGCATGGCCCACCACCCCAACAGACTCCCAAGCTTTAATTGACGAACTGAAACAGCAACTGTCCGCTCATCCAAAAACTTCATCGATCAAACACGTTCTGTTACGACAAAAATTGCCCGTCGACATTCGCCACAACTCCAAGATCTTCCGCGAGCAACTCAAACCTTGGGCCGCGCAACAACTCACGCCCCCTTCTTAAAACTCTCAATCCACCCGGCCAACCGCTCCACCGGTAAGCCGACCACATTCGACTCCAACCCCGACTCCACGTGCAACCAGTCCAGCCCGTCTTGGTAGCCAAACGCCCCGGCCTTTCCAACCCAACTATCCGAATTCAAAATCTCGTCTAGCTGCTCATTCGACAACGGGTCCATTTTTAAAACCGTTTGTTCCAGAAAACAAACGCGACGATTCGAAGGACAATCCCACAAACAAACCCCCGTTAGCACCCGATGCGTCTTACCGCTCATCAACCGCAACATCCGCTCAGCATGATCGCGATCAACTGGCTTGCCCAACACCTCGCCGCGACATTCAGCCACCGTATCGGCTGCCAGAATCAAGCCTTCGGAAATTCTCTTAGCGATCGCCCGGGCTTTCAAGAACGCCCCTTCCAACACCGTATCCTCGGGCGAACAACTGCTACAGATACCACGTTCGACCTCGTCACTGGGCGCCACGACCTTAAAATCGTACCCCGCATCAGTTAATAACTGCCGGCGACGCGGCGACTGGCTGGCGAGAATCAACGAAGTTTCTAAACTATCACTTTGCGACAACAGACACATCCAATCATAAAAGATTTTGCCCCGAAGCTACTAATGTCGTCTTTCTTTCAGTAAAAGAACACAAGCTCAGTAACGAAACGGCGGCTTGTGAGACAGAATAGGGTAGGGTGGTGAACTATGAAAAACTGTATTCTATGAATTCTAACGGCGACAACCAGATCGAAGTGCTCTTCGAAGACAACCATTTGCTGGTCGTCAATAAACCCGCCTTGTTGCCGACGATGGGCGTCAAAGCGGGCGACGACAGCCTCTACCGTCGCGCCGCCGAATACTTAAAAACAAAATACAACAAACCCGGCAACGTGTACGTTGGCATCGTCAGCCGCTTGGACGCTCACACCACTGGCGCCATTGTCTTAGCCCGCACCTCCAAAGCTGCCTCGCGCCTATCGGATCAAATCCGGCGTGGCACCATCGAAAAACGCTACCTCGCATTGATCCCAGCCGGTCTGCTCCCAGCCAATGCCACCCTGTCCGACCGACTGGTCAAAAACGAGAGCTTGCACCGAATGCAAGTCATTCCCGAAAATGCGGCCGCAGTGCCAAACGAAAAGAATGCCTTGCTAAGCTACCAAACCATCGCTGAAAACAATCAACTTCAAGCACTCGATATCGACCTGCAAACCGGGCGTAAACACCAGATTCGCGTTCAACTGGAAAACACAGGCTTTCCTATCCTAGGGGACCGAAAGTATGGCAGCCAGCGTCGCTTCCCAGCCGGAATTGCTCTACACTGCCGTAGCTTGTCTTTTTTGCATCCGACAAAAAAAGTCGTACAATCAATTAAGATCCATCCACCCGACTATTGGCCGACCGCAAATTTAGAAAAAATCGATTCATTTTTGCGAAACAACTAGAAGCAACGTAAGGATAACCTACGATTTTAGAACCTCCCTATATTCCCACCAATCCGTCAGAAAAACCAAAAGTCCATGAGCCCTCGGCATAACTTTCAAGCGACTGCGATCAAAAGCAAGCTAGTCACCGAGGATCAGGTGCGCGACGCGATCAACTTGATTGTCAACTCGCGCGGCGGAGACCCCAGAATCGCGACCGAGATTGATGACCGAGCGTTGGCGACGAAACTGGTCGAGATGAAAGTCCTGTCGACTTACCAAGCCGATCAATTGATGACCGGGCGTTGGAAGTTGAACTTGGGGCCTTACATCATCACTGGCTGGATCGGCCAAGGTGGTATGGGACAAGTTTTCAAAGCCGTCCACGAGATGCTTGGGCGAGAGTCAGCGGTCAAAGTTTTGCCGCGACACAAATCGACCGACGAAGCAATCGAAAGCTTCCGACGTGAAATTCGCGCCCAAGCAAAACTCGATCACCCGAACTTGGTCCGAGCATTCGATGCCGGTGAAGACGGCAACGTTCACTACCTCGTGGTCGAGTACGTACCGGGAACAGATTTGCGACGATTGGTTCGCACCAAAGGCAAGCTGACGGTTCAACAAGCCGCCAACATTATCAAGCAAGCCGCCGAAGGCTTAGGACACGCTCACCATCGTGGACTGATCCACCGCGACATTAAACCCGGAAACATTTTGGTCACCAGCGACGGCGTAGCGAAGTTGTCTGACTTGGGGTTGGCGTTTTACCTGAACGACAACACCGACCCGCGCGCGGGCAAGATCGTCGGTACCGCAGATTATCTTTCACCCGAACAAATTCGCACGCCCAACAACATTACTCGCGTATGCGATATCTACTCGCTAGGCTGCACACTTTACTACGCCGTAACGGGTAAAGTCCCATTCCCTGGCGGCACCCCAAAAAGTAAAGCGCGCCGGCATTTAGAAGAAACGCCCTGGCACCCGCGCCGATTCAACGAAGAAGTCAGCGATGACTTTGTTGATTTGATTGGCGACATGATGGAAAAGGATCCGAAAGAAAGAATCCAAACCGCCGCCGAAGTTGCCGAGCGGTTAGCACCTTGGGCCGACGACGACAGCCCGTTGTTGCACGATGACTTCGATGAACGCCCTCGCTGGGCATCGGTGCCGTTGGATTCTCCCGACACACAAGACACCGACCCCAACGACGAAGTCACCGAAATGGCGTTGAACGACCTAACGGACGCTTCAAATACCAGTCTCCAAGACCGCACAACCGGCTCAGGAACCCTCTCGCACTCGCATTCGGGATCAAAGCCACCACCGATCTCGATGGTCGAGCAATTCAAATCCGCCAAACACCTCAAAGATCCGGTTTTGTTTTCGATGCCGGCGCTGTTAGTCACTGCCGTGATCTGCCTCTCGATCGGAATCCTGGCGGGATTCATCGGCGGCTTCATGATGGGCAAGTAACCGTCGTCCCAACCGATGGCCCGATAACGCAACCTAAAACGCAGCTATCGCAAACTGATCCACCGTTAAGCCAACAACACGGTTTTGCCAGCGAATCCCCCTAAGCTGCCATCGGGTCTACCCAGTTTTCGGGCATCGATTTAAACTATCCGGTTCGATGAATCGAGCCAACCGCCATTCTGGCGTCTTCTGCATCGATCAGACCTCAATTTTGAACGCAAACAGAAACGAAATCCATGTCCCCCTCAAAGACGAATCGCGTTTTCAATTTTTCCGCTGGCCCAGCGACCCTTCCACTACCGGTGTTACAGCAAATCCAAGACGAGATGCTTTCGTTGCCGGGCGTTGGAGCGAGTGTTCTGGAAATCAGCCATCGCAGCAAAGACTTCGATACGATCATCGAAGACGCAACCGCACGCTTGGGCCGCTTGCTAAACCTGCCGGACACCCACGAGATTTTGTACCTGCAAGGTGGAGCGGCAATGCAAAACGCCATGATCGCCAGTAACTTCTTGACCGATAAATCGCAAACCGCCGACTATATCGTCAACGGTTCTTGGGGCAAAAAAAGTGCCGCTGAATGCCATCGCTTTGGCAACATGAACGAAGCCTACAACGGATCCGACAATGGCTTTTCGTCCGTGCCAACTCAAGACCAGCTATCGCTGACCGAAGGTGCTGCCTACTGTCACTTGACATCCAACGAGACGATCCAAGGTGTCCAGTTCAAGCAACTGCCTAACACCAACGGTTCACCCATCATCGCTGACCAGTCTTCGGACTTCTTATCGCGAGCAACAAACGTTTCGGACTACGGAATGATCTACGCTTGTGCACAAAAGAACGCAGGCATCGCAGGCGTCACCGTTATCGTACTCGAAAAGAAACTTCTCGAACGCTGCGACGATCGTTTACCCAGCTACTTGAACTACGCCATTCACTCCAAAGGCGGATCTCGTTTCAACACACCTCCTTCGTTTGCGATTTATGTTACCGGCCTCGTTTGCAAATGGCTTGAAGATGAATTTGGTACGCTCGAAAAAGTTGGCGAATTCAATCAATCCAAAGCCAAGTTGCTGTACGACTTGATCGATGGAAGCGGCGGATACTACACGGGTCACGCCTCCAAGGACTCTCGCTCAGACATGAACGTCGTTTTCACTCTTGGTACTCCAGAAATGGAAGCTAAGTTCCTCGCCGAAGCAGCCGACGCCGGCATGGTGACGTTGAAAGGCCACCGCAGTTTGGGGGGAATTCGAGCTTCGATCTACAACGCGATGCCACTCGAAGGCGTCCAAACACTCGCTCAGTTCATGACCGACTTCATGGCAAACAACGGTTAATGCTCTTTCGCTACCTGGACTAAAAACCTCGACCAGCAACTAACTCTTTTTCCAACGTTAATATAACCAGTTACACAACACAATGAATCAAACTACCCAATCCCGCGTCATCGTCCTCGATAACATCGCTGAAGAAGGCCTCGCTAAACTCGAAGCCGCCAACAACATCGAATTCGACGTCAAAACGGGTCTCACAGGCGAAGAACTTAAAGCCGAACTCGCCAACTACGACGGCGCCGTCTGCCGCAGTGGTGTCAAGATCACCGCCGAGTCACTTGAAGGCAACAACACCCTCAAAGCGATCGTGCGAGCGGGTGTTGGAACCGACAACATCGATAAACCCGCTTCGACTCGACTGGGCATCGTCGTCATGAACACTCCCGCTGGTAACACTGTCAGCACCGCCGAACACGCGATGGCGCTACTGTTAGGGTTGTCTCGAAACGTTGCCCCTGCAATGGAAAGCCTTAAAGCTGGCCGCTGGGATCGCAAGAAATTCCAAGGCTCACAGGTCTCTGGAAAAACCTTAGGCGTCATCGGCCTAGGTCGTATCGGCCAAGAAGTTGCCGAACGAGCAAAAGCCTTCGGCATGGCGGTCATCGGCTACGACCCTTTCTTGACGGGCGAACGAGCCAAAAAACTAGGCATCACCAAGGTCGAGCAAGTCCATGACCTGCTTCCCGACGTCGATTACCTAACGGTCCACACTCCGTTGACGCCAGAAACGACGAACTTGATCAGTCACGACGAAGTCAAACTACTCAAGAAGGGCGCTCGCCTGATCAACTGTGCTCGCGGCGGCATCTATGACAACCAAGCATTGGTCGCTGGCCTTGAGTCAGGTCACTTGGGCGGCGTTGCACTGGACGTCTACCCCGATGAACCTTGCACCGACAATCCATTGTTCCAAATGGAAAACGTATTGTGCACTCCACACTTGGGAGCCAGCACGGATGAAGCTCAAGTTGAAGTCGCCATTGAAGCGGTTAACCTGTTGATCAGCTATCTGTCAACCGGCGAAATTCGTTCAGCAGTGAACACGATTTCTTTGGACCCCAAAACCCTCAATAAACTTCGTCACCACCTAGACGTTGCCCATCGCTTAGGAATGTTGCTATCTCAATGGCATGGTGGAGGAATCGATCATTGTGCGTTGGAATTCCAAGGCGAACTGGCCGAGATCGATTCGCGGCCTTTGGTTTCAGCCTTCTGCGCCGGCTTGATCGGTCACATTTCCAGTGAAGCCAATATCATCAACTCAGAAATGCTTTGTCGTGAACGAGGCATCGAAATCGTTCGAACCGCCAACCCAGAACACTCAACTTTCAGCAGCATTATCTCTGCTACGGTCAGCGGCGACGGCGTCAAGCGTTCAGCGTCAGGAACACTGTTCGGCAAGAACATGCCACGATTAGTAAAACTGGACGACTACCAGACAGAAACCTTCATGGACGGAAACTTAATGATCTTCGACCACTCGGACGTTCCGGGCATTATCGGCTATGTCGGTAATCTATTGGGCGAAGAAGGCGTTAACATTGGCCAGATGGCCGTCGGACGCTACAACGATGAAAGCAACGGCAGAGCGATCGGCGTACTAAATATGGACAGCACCGTCAACGAATCCGTGCTTCAAAAGATCACCGAAAACGAATCAATCCAATCGGCTGACATCATCAAATTGCCAGCCATCAAAGAACTACCCGATTGGCTGTCGTAACGCCGAGTGTTACGATTGAGCCGCCGGGCGATAGCCCGCGGTTTTCGGTTTCAATGGCAAGGGCCGGGCTACAGTCGGCCTAACCTAGCTCCATTGAACGTCCAACAAGTTGTCGACGGTATCGATACCTGGTAAGCCTCGTAGCGATTCCTGTGCGATTTGCTTGTAATAGTACGAAGCAACGGTGCCTGTCAGCACAACCTTGCCGCGTCGACTTTGCACCCGCACACGGGCTTGCTTTAGGTGTGGATGCAATTCGATGACTCTGGTTAGTTCAGCCGAGTGTTTTTCTGAGTTCATGGGGGAGCCTGCTCAGTTTGGGAGTATATAGTTAAAGGGGGCTGCCGTTGCGAACTTGGCAGCGGAGTACTCTACGTCGTAAATGATGCCCAAACGAAACAAATCCCCAAATTTTGACTGTAAAGCAACTCGGTTTGTACGGGTTATTAGTGCACGAGCACCATCTTTAGGTGGAAAGTCGCCTCTCGTTCTCAGGCTGACATTTTTTATGCCGAAGCGAACTAGCTAAAACCTTGCTAGTTCGGATAACAGAAACGGTTTCACTGACTTAGGGAAGCGTCTGTTTTCGGTTACGTTTTGGTCGTAGCCGGAGTCGCGCGACTTCGGGATGCGACACAGTAAGGCACCTGAACTCTGGCGAGCCCAGCTACGACGCCTTCAGCTCAAAGCCTTACAGCGTTCCAATCGAAAGTGCGATCACGCCCGTAACCACCAGCGCTGCGCCAACCGCCCACCGGCGATTACTCGCGATCAGCTGCTCTGGGGCCTGCGATCGAACTCGAAATCTGACAAACTGCAGCGCATTCATTCTTGCTCGCAGGCTCGGGTGCAACACCGATTTTTTGTCGATTTGCGAAGGCATACAAACCGCCATCCGTTCAATCGCGCCTAACATTTCCTCCCATCGCTGCTGACATACCTGCAAGCGATTGCGTGCCCCCAATTTCGCTTGCTGTTCAACCGGCACACAACATGCCAACAAATCGGCTTCGAACTCAGACGCGTGCGAAACTGCCCGCAGCGTGACTGCGGCATAGAGCATATACAGCGCTGACATGACCACCGCGACCTCAAACACCGATGCGCCCACGCTATCGGCGATCGATCTCACGGCCACCGGATCTCCCCATCGCAGCCAACCGACGATGCTAACCACCGTAACTGGTAGCAACAACAACCCACTTCGAATCGCAGCATGTCTCAGTTGCAGATGAGCCACTTCGTGACGCACAATCGCCTTTAGCTCACCTTCGGGAAACAGCGTGATTAAGCGATCACTAATCCACAACTGTCGAAACCACGGAAGCATCCCCACCGCGGCCGCGTTTATAATTTGGTTTCCTGTATTCCACTCTCGAACTCGCAACCCGTTTAAATTGAATCCACCCAATTCTTGTCGCACCATGGCGTTCAGATTGTCACTCGGAGACACCAACTTCCACGGCAACCCTGCCAACGTCGGCAACAGCGCAAGCACCACCAACCCGCCGAAAACAAGACAAGTAACTGCAGCAACGGGGCCGAGTTGAAAGACCATCGCGATCGAGTCGTTGATCGTAACGGCCAGTAGCAACGGCACTATCAAAACCAAAACATGCAGCCGAAACCGAATCGAAACGAACTCTCGCCGCCTACCACTAAACAACCAAGATCCATGCTGCGCTTGCTCCAGAAACCGAGCAACCGTGCCATCACTGGTACGATTCTCAACCGGCGGCGCTGCTGATTCATCTGTTGACTTCAAGTCGTAGAACACTGCCCACGAAGCCAACAACGAAAGTAACACCGGCATTAAAATTAGAATTTCATCCACTAACACAAACCGGTCCAAGCCCCATTCGGCTCGAACCACATCATGCCAACGAAACACATAGATCGTCGCGACCGACGCCGCCAACCAAACCGCCGTGTGGCACGAGCTAACTCGGCTGCAAACCCGCTCCCACAACGCATCATCAACTTGTTGCAGCTTGCGTCGTCGGTTAACCGCAAACGTTTGCAACAAAGCCAACATAGGTACCAAACAAGTCAGCAACGCAATCCCACCCAGCCGCAACTGCAAATGATCCGCCGAACCGGCAGCCGAATACTCGCTGCAGAAGAGACAGAATAAGATAACAAAACCAACGGCAAGATTCATGAAATCGCGCAGAGCTCGTTAATGAAGGAGGGAGTTAGAAAACTGCCCCCAGTTTAGTCAAGCTTCGCTAGATCGATCCCTGATTGCACGCCAAAGCCTCAAATCTACCCCATTGATTACCTAGGGTTACGGTTACGCAAAACAATCCGATTATGTG
>CAZKTR010000022.1:0-19339 GCA_964555525.1 uncultured Pirellulaceae bacterium | reverse complement strand
GCCGATGTACTCTTGGACTCGCGGGTTCTCAGTTGGATGCTGATCCGACGATGGCCAGTTGTGCGGCGACCTTTGCGGAGCGCTATCAAAACAACCCGTCGGCGGGAGCGGAGTATGCTTGCGAGTGCATTGATCGTACTGGAAAATTCCAACAGCATGTGTCTGCCAATGCGGGCTTGCCAAACGCTGTTGATTCGTGGCTAATCGACTTGGGTCGGTTGGGACGAGGTGAATTGGTGACGACGGGCGATTCGTTATGGGGAACGATATAGGTTCTTCGAGGCTTCTGGTGGCTCCAAGTTTTAAGGAGAAAAACCAGTCGTTTTGGAAACCTGTAATTTCAGGCGGTCTTGGCAATTCGCCCGAAGTCTGGCGACATCGGCTACGTAGCTGGACTCGAAACGCCACGATTTAAGATTGTTTTTTTGGGCGAGGGATGTGGCCGCTTCTGCGTTTCCCTTTGCTGCGTCTGCCTTTGCTGCGAGACTTACTGGCCGTATCGACGGCGTTGAGTGGTTCGCCGATATGGCTTTCCAGCAGCGTGATGCGGTCTCTTAAAAATCCTGCTTGCTCAAAGTCCAGGTTCTCTGCGGCTGCGATCATTTCGTTTTGTAGATCGTCGACCATCGCTTGGGTGATCAATTCCACATCCTTGCCAGCGCTTGCAGCACGCGTTTTGGCATCGTGTTCATCGGCATCTCGCTCGATGCCCATTTTGATATCTTTGTAGACGGTTTTAGGAGTAATGCCGTGTTTGGCGTTGTAGGCTTCTTGGATTTTTCGCCGTCGCGCGGTTTCTTCGAGTGCGTTCTTCATCGCCTTGCTGACTCGGTCACCGTATAAGATCACTTTGGCGTTGGCATTACGAGCGGCGCGGCCGATGGTTTGCACTAGCGCAGTTTCGCTACGCAGGAATCCCTCCTTGTCGGCATCCAAAATCGCTACCAACGAAACCTCCGGCAAGTCCAAACCTTCGCGAAGCAAGTTAACTCCAATTAAACAGTCAAACCGGCCCAATCGTAAATCTCGCAGTAGCTCAACTCGCTCAAAGGCGTCCAGTTCACTGTGGAGCCACTTCGTTGCAACGCCGTTGTCGCAAAAGTAGGCGGCTAGATCTTCGGCCAGTCGTTTGGTGAGTGCGGTAACCAGCACCCGATCGCCAGCGTCGCGGCGTTCTTTAACTTGTTCTAGCAGGTGGGCGATTTGACCACTGGCGGGTACGACCTCGCAGATCGGATCGAGCAATCCCGTTGGGCGAATGATCTGTTCAACGACTTCGCCACCGGTCTTTTCCAGTTCATAGTCGCTAGGCGTGGCCGAGACGTAAACAACTTGGTTGATACGGCCTTCCCATTCTTCAAACTTCAGCGGGCGATTGTCCATCGCGCTAGGCAGTCGAAAACCGTGTGCGACCAAGGTTTCTTTACGGCTGCGGTCGCCGGCGTACATGGCTTTGACTTGGGAACAGGTGACGTGGGATTCGTCGATGATCAACAAGAAGTCTTTATCGAAAAAGTTGTATAGCGTCTCAGGTTGTTCGCCTTCTTCGCGGCCGGCTAGATGGCGACTGTAATTTTCAATGCCGGGACAATGGCCGACGTTTTCCAGCATTTCGATGTCAAACCGTGTTCGAGCGTTAAGACGCTGAGCTTCCAAGAGTTTGCCTTCTTCTTGAAAATGATCCAATTGGTGTTTGAGTTCCAAACGAATGCGTTTTACGCCTTCGGCGATCCGTGCTTCGGAGGTGACAAAGTGTTTGGCAGGGTAGATGTAGATCTGTTGTTCGCTGCCAATTGTTTCACCGGTGAGCGGGTTGATGGCGGAGATCTGTTCGATATCATCGCCCCAAAATTCCACCCGATAAGCGAACTCTTCGTAGGAAGGCCAGATTTCAACACTGTCACCACGGACGCGAAACTTGGATCGCTCAAACGAGACATCGTTTCGTTGGTATTGGATGTCAACGAATTTGCCTAACATCTTGTCACGGTCGATTGTCTCGCCAACCTTGATTGCCACCATCATGGCTTTGTAGTCTTCCGGAGAGCCCAATCCGTAGATACTGGAAACGCTGGCAATGATGACGACGTCTTTGCGACTGACTAGCGAGCTGGTGGTTGCTAAACGAAGGCGGTCGATGTTTTCGTTGATCGACGAATCTTTTTCGATGTAGATGTCGCGTGAAGGGATGTACGCTTCGGGCTGGTAGTAGTCGTAGTAGCTAACGAAATAGTGAACGGCGTTGTGCGGGAAGAACTCTTTGAACTCGCTATAGAGTTGAGCGGCGAGCGTTTTGTTATGGGAGATCACCAGCGTTGGCTTGTTGACCTTCTGAATCACATTGGCCATCGTGAAGGTCTTTCCCGTACCGGTGGCTCCGAGTAGTACCTGATGCTTTTGTTTGTTCAGAATATTTTTGGCAAGGGCATCGATGGCGGCAGGCTGATCGCCGCTTGGCTGGAATGGTGAATGGAGTTTGAACATAACGTCGGCGGGCTAAGCGAAGATTTACGAACCCACTAGTGTAACCGATGTCGGCGACGAGATGTATCGCAGTTGCAATCGCCTCTATTCGAAGGCTTAGGCGATCGGGAGCCGATTCAGGGTGATTAAGGTAAAGCAGTGCATTAAAAAACCGCGAGATTCGCCAGCTAGAAGCTGAATTGCGAATTCGCGGTGTTTCGGTGTTTATTTAACCTTAAGCCTGAGCTTGAACCGGTGAGGTCAAAGCCGATCCTAGTTAGTTCGTTTGTCGTTGGATCACAGGTCGACGTTGTTGGAACTTCGGCTGAGGCATGGACGACGCTGGTTTGCCGATTGGATTCGGCGTTAGCGTTTTGCCGATGTTTGGCTTCGGCATCGCAGTTGAAGCAGCCTTATGTTGGACGCTTGTGCAACCGTGTTTTTCAAAGTGCTCATACAATACCTTGGTTTGATGCTGAGTAAGCAACCCGCATTCGACTAGCAACTGTCGAATAGGCGGACAGCTAACTTCTTTGGATTGCAGCATGACGTTCAGATCAGCCGAGTCGATCATGCCTTTTTCAAGCGCTAACTCTTCAAACTTGATGTCCGTTCGAATTTCCAGCTGTTCAAGCAAGGAATTGACTTGCTTAATCGTCATCAGGTTTTTTCGCAAGGCAATGGTTGCCATCGTGTGCGAAGACTCTTGCTGAATCTTTACCAACCCACAGAACTGTTCTGAGCTAATGACACGTTGCTCAACCAAGTAGATTCCAAATTTAAGACTCATCGTTTTGACCTTGTTTCGGTTTCAGAAAGAAACTACGTCCCCAGAGCAGAGGAGTGATTGATATCCTGCTAGTGGTATTGAATGAACCAGTGAGACTGTTTGTGCATCGTCATTTCGAGGGAAATTCTGAAAGCAATTTTGGCAATGCAGTCGAACACAAAACCGCCACGATCAATCGAACCAGTACAAGCCGAGGCGTTCTGTGATTTAACGGACGAAGCGAAGAATTATTTTTTTCAAACTCTGAATAAGAGCTACACCGGAAACTGGTTTCGCGTTCAAGCAGTTCCACGTGAAAACCACCAAACTGGGTGTTGATCATGTTGCAAAAAAACAACACATCAGGTCGTAACGATTAGGCAAGCACAATAATCTCCTCCGAAAAAGAGATTTCTCCTGCATGGGCAAAGTAGGGTTGTAGACTTCAAGTAGCGTCGAGAGTTCGGCGGGCCTTATTGTTAGGTCTAGAATCACATTCAAATTTAATAGAATCGCGGTGCAGTTTTAATCGCGTCTCTTAACACGTATTTCCGCTTCCTGAGAGTCTTATGTCTAAGCATAAAAGAAAAAAGAACTTCGTCGATAACAAAGTACAAGGTGCTTTGCTGCGCAGAATTTTTTCACATTGGTTGTTGTTTTTCGCTGTTGCTGGAGGATCAGTCCTTTTGCTGCAAACTTTGCTTGGCGACTCCAACGTACCGGTAATGGACCGTCTGAAAGAACAAATAGGCGAGTTCACTCTGTTTGCCATTGTAATGGCAGCTTTGTTCCCAGGATTCATGCTTGACACAGTTCGCTTTAGCAATCGTTTCGTTGGACCAGTTGGACGCTTACGTCGCCACCTACAGCAATTGAGTCGCGGCGACACTTCCGAATGTTCATTTCGTGGCGATGACTTCTGGGTAGAAGCAGCGGCGGAATTCAACGCTGTTGCAGACCTTGTGAAAAGTCAAAAAGAAGAAATCGAACGTCTTCGCGCTGCAAATGGCTTAGCACCTAGTGCCGCGGCAGCCAACACGGCTTCCACCACCACTACTTCATAGACCAATTGAATTCGATGAGTTAATCAACTCCGTCCTCAGTCCGTTAGTGGGCTAAGGATCAACTCCCGACCCAATTTTCGCCATGATAAAACTAAAAAAACAAAAAGCTCGTACGAAACGCGAAGGCGCTGCCGTTGTTGAATTTGCAGTTTGCCTGCCATTAATTGTATTGATCGTCCTGGGGACGATCGAAGCAGGTAGCCTGCTGTTTCTAAAGCAAACGCTTGTCCAAGCGGCCTATGAGGGCGCAAAGGTAGCCATTACTACTGGCGACACTGAGCAAGTGGAGACGGTGGTTGATGCGGTTGCTGCAAGCCGAAACCTCACCGACGTCAATGTTCAATTCACACCATCCGATCTCGCTAGTGTACCCGCCGGTGAGACAGTTACGATCACGATTTCAGCTCCTGGCGATGCCAACAGCTTGATTCCTTTCGGTCCGTTTAGAAATCAAACTGTGCGAACCAGTGCATCGATGGTGCGAGAGTAGATACAAAGAAGAGTGGCCGTTGCCAGACAATTTCGTTTGTTGCCACGGCATAAGTTATAACGTTTTGTAAATTCATGTTTAGCATCTGGCAAAATTGCCTGCCTGCTAGTTAGTTAGTTTTGTTGTTTCTCGAGTGAGAGACTCTTACGCACGTAAACACGTCAAAGTCGACTAGGTTCGGTGTCGAACCCTTTCGCAATTGTTGTTTTCCGACAACTGAAGTAATGCTTCAGTGCGCCAAGAGTTCCTTTCAATTGAGAAGTGACCATGACTATTGACTTCAAAAGACCCCGTCCCCGCTCCCGTTCTCACGCCTACCGCTTCGACCGCGCAGGTGCCGCATTGCCGCTGATCGCAGTGATGCTCATTTTTCTCTTCGTATCGGCTGTAATCGGAGTCGATATTGCCCGCATGCACGTTGTGCGCAGTGAACTTCGCACCGCAACCGATGCAGCAGCCAGAGCAGCCGTTGAGGCAATTGGACGGACAGAATCCAGAGACGACGCAGTCCAAGCTGCCCTCGACATCGCTCGTCGAAATCAAGTTGCTGGCGTACCGTTGGACTTAAACCCCGACAATATCGTTTTTGGGGCCTCCGTGGAAAACGCAGATGGCTCTTTCTCGTTCATCGAACAATCCAATTTTGATCCGGGCGATGCTACGACCTTTGCCAATTCAGTACGCGTGCTTGGCGAACGTACAGAAGACGCGCCCAATGGCCCCGTTAACTTAATTTTTGGCGGTCTTTTTGGCGTCGACACATTTGCGCCCGTTCAATCAGCGACCGCCACGCGACTCGATCGTGACATTGCGTTGGTGTTAGATAAGTCGGGTTCGATGGCAGAAAACGGTCGTTTCGACAGCTTGCTCGACGGTGTTGACGTGTTTGTTGACGAACTGAACGCTACAAGTCCGGTCGAGAACGTATCGCTTACCGCATACGACACAAACCCTACGAAATTGCTCGAAATGACAAAGGACCTAGAAGCCATCAGGACGGCGATAGCCAGTGTACAACCTGAGGGTTTCACTGGAATTGGACGGGCCATGCGAGTTGGTTTGGATTCCCTGTTGAACGACCCGAACTCGCGAAACCTAGCACTGCGATCAATGATTGTAATGACCGACGGCAATCAAAACCGAGGCGTCGGGCCACTAATCGCCGCCGAAGAGTGTCGAGCTGCCAATGTCGTCGTCCACACGATTACCTTCAGTGACGGTGCCGACGAGGAACTAATGCGGGAAGTTGCCGAAGTTACCGGTGGAACACACCTACACGCGACCAACAACGCTCAACTGGTCGAAGCTTTTCGTACAATCGCTCGTCAGCTTGAAGTTATTCTAATCGAGTAATTCTCTCTCTTGAGTTTATTTGCTTTTAAATCTTTATACCAAACTCTTTTTCTAGAAATACATCATGTTTAAGAAAACCAAAAAACGACGCAACTCGGGCCGCAACGGTGCGTTAACCGTCGAGCTAGCTTTGTGTCTGCCACTTTTGTTCCTGTTACTGTTTGGCGGCTACGAGCTGGCGCGAACTAGCATGATCCTACATGCAACTCAAAGTGCTGCTTATGAAGGAGCTCGAACCGGCATCGTGCCTGGTGCAACTCAAGAAGACATCGAAGCATCCGTGGGTTTCGTTCTAAGAACCATGGGTGTACGAAACTTTGACATCGAAACGGTCCCCGCGGTAATCGAACGAGATACCCCACAACTGGAAGTCATTGTCAGCGTGCCTGTTGCTGATGCCTTCGGCATACCTCGGTTGTTCGTAGAAGATCCGACGTTCCGGGGGACTTGCACTTTATCTCGCGAAGTTCCTTAGAGGTTTCTTTGCACAGCAGGACGTGTTGACGCGACGGGCTTTCAAGTTTGCCTCAGTCGCCTAAGTACGTACAAAGGCTGGCTCGTTTCGTCTTGAAACGAGCCAGCCTTTTTCGTTTTGACGATAGGCTGTTTTGTTTAGTCATCTAGAATCTGAACTGAAGCTTTGAGTTTCCTCCGCCGATCGAAAAACTAAACCCGTTGGCTTGTCGCGGCGGCTGGCACACGGGCCGCTGTTGCTTCACTGCTGAGGGTTTCGTTGGAACCCGATTTCGAACGACCTGCTGTTGAACAACTCGTGGCTTTACTGGTGGGTTGCGAACATTACTGTGACCTTGGGCGTAGCGAGCTGCGGGGTAAGTCACCACCGGTGTCGCTGCACGATAGACTTCATGATGCCGAGAGATCGATTGGCTTTGAAGCTTCCGTACGTCTTTTCTCATTCGATCAATGCTCACCTCAATCGATCGCAACAAGCTTCTGGCGCGAGCGGTGTTGCCATGCACTTGGCCGTAGCCACGACTGGCAGCATCTTCGGCGGCCGCGAACAGGCCTTCGAGTTGGTGAAAGTATCGATCTAAGTCGGCTAAGTCTGTTTGCAAATGATTCAAGTTGTTTGCAAAGTGAACCACTTGATGAACATGACTGGCCGCTTCATACAGGTGAGTGGTGGCATCGACGAGGGATGCGTACTTCGCCGTGTGCCGATAATGCGTCGTTTCCTTGATCAACAGTTTTGTTTTCTTTTGAATCTTCTTGGCCATGTTGTCGATCCGGCTGTACTCGTCGCCGTGGGCCGAAGCTCCAACTGACAAGACGAGTGCGAAAATGCAAAATGCGATCGCCAAGCAGGCTTTGCTAGCGATTGTTGAAAAGGACTGGATCATCGGTTTGCTCCTAGGCGATTTTTTGGCGGCGCATCGTTGCGTTGCTCAGCCTCCTAACTGCAAACTACAGGCCAGCCTACTTATAAGGGCATCTGCAAGCTCGATTTGTACTCGCCGAAAAATGCTGTCTGTTTGGTTTTTCCCATGTTTTCTCGGAGGAAGGCGGTCAAAAACGAAGTATGTACAAGGCGACAATGCACCTCAGTTGCCGCTGAACACGAAATTTAAAAGTGCCATCACTTTGACTTAGCCCGCTGTCAAATTGAAGCGAGATGGTTGGTACTGAGGAGCGTGCTTTACTTGTGGGCGAATCGGGATTGACCCAAAAATTGATTCGGGACAAGTTATTGTCCGTAGCAAGGACGCTAATTCAGGTTTGGCTTACAAACTAACACTCGCCATCGAGGTGCAAGGATGCTCGTAACTATTTCACGCTTGGTTTCAACACACGATTCCAATTGGCTTTCGACAGGCTTTTCATTTACGAAGCGTCTGTTCTGTCTGGTATTGGTGCTGTCGGGATGTGCGACCTGCCAATCATTACTGGCCCAGCAAAACGATGTGTCCGTTTTGGTAACAGATGATTCAGGGATCGCAGCGGCAAGCAATGCTCAGGTTGAGTTGACAGCCGAAGTTCCTCGATCCAGTAGCTCGATTTCGTCTTACAATCCGATTCCTGTTTCGACTGGCCCATTTATACCGCCGCCCCCGCCTGCCAGCATGTTGGCGGATTCAGAACGCTTGGGCAAGTTTCGTTCGTCCTCTCGCGGCACGCTTACGGCTTCTCCAATACCAGATACAGACGAGCAAGCTGGCGTGTTGGTTAAGGCTGCCATGTCGAGTCCCACGATCGGTTCGGCCAACCAGACTTTCGCGTCGCGTTTGCCGAACGACTCTGGTTTACAAACAGACAAAGCGTTTGGGAGTTCACCTGTAGCGCCGGACCCAAGATTTGGCGATGCCAGTAGCAGTAGTAACTCTCGCAATCGATTTGGGGATTTTGGTGTATCGCCGGCCCCAAAAACTGAAAACCGTTTTGCTCCCCTGCCCTCCTCGTCAAGTAAAGCAGCGGCCTCAATTCCTCCTGCCGCTCCACCAGTTCGAACCGCCAGCAATCGGTTTGTCGCTCCAGAGGGCTCGTCTGCCAAGGCCGCACCACCAATTAGATCAACGCAAAACCAATTTGCATTTCCCACTCAACCTGCGCCATCTGCGGCTCGCTTCAAGCAGCCCGCGGCGCCCACCGTGACCCCGAAAGCTCAGTTCCCCAAGACCGAACCTCCCAAGCCGACCCAATTGCCAGTATCTCAACCGATCACCGCCAAAGCTTCACAAGCTTCCGCTCGGTCGTTACTACCACCCAATACAAATTCACAATCGAATCAGTTTGCGGGTTTGCCAAGCGCCAGTTCGCAATCGGGCAATCGGTTCCCAGCTCCAGCGGGTGCTCCAGCTAGTGGGTTTTCGAGTCCGCAAGTGAATAAATCGCCAAATAGCGGAGCGGGGTTCGGTCGTTCCAATGCAACTCGACCAGCGCAGCCAAAATCATTTGGAGGCTCGGGGCTAAACAATTCCAGTGTCTTTGGTTCGAGCAACACGAACAACGGCACGGGCGCTTCGCCTTCGACGATTCGGCGACAGCCAAGCTCCTCGTCATCATCATTTTCGGGTTTATCAAACAGTAGCCAGTCGAGTATTGGAGGTCAGCCGAAGCGGACGCCGCTTCGAGGACGACCGATTCAAAATGATTTGCGGGCTGGAGCCGCCAATCATCAAACTCAAAGAAACCAAGGTGTCGCTAGTCTTAACCAGTCTAGCGACAAAGTTGATCGGCAGTCGATTGATTTTGCTCGGCAGCAGCTACGCAGCATTCAAGCCGGATCGGCTGATCAAGACGGCACGCCCGTACGGTTGGTAGAAATGTTCTTGGAGCCACTTTCAGGTAGCCAACGCAAACAAATGGTTGCTCAATATTGGGAGACCTACTACGACATGGCGGCTTTGAAAATTGCCATCGACTATGAAAAATGGTTGAGCTCAATTTCGACTTCCACGGGAGCCGAGGCGGGTTTGCTGTCTGCAGCTCAACAAATGGCCTCCGACGGGCAGCTCGCCGCCGAGATTCAACTGGGCAAATCTCAATCTCGTTTGTTGGACTTCATGCCCAACCCTCGGCCTGACGGATTCGCTCCGCTGCCCGCTGACGAACCTTTGGTAGAGCGTTATGTAACTGACTACGAAAAGTACAAACGTGTGCGATCATTGCCGACGAGTCTGCGCGGCATTGACCCAATGTTGGCCGGCACGTTGAAGTTGATTACTCGGCGAGCCAAAACGGTATCGACGGCCAAAACGGCCGCCCAGCAAGCCGGGCAAGCCGTTCGCAACCGTCAAATCCCTTTGGCTTCGGCAATTGCTGCTGGGCGGATCTGGCGAGATTCTCAGTTAGACATGGTCGCTTCAACCGTCAGCTACAACCAAGCGATCTCTGATTTTGTGTTGACCCTTGAACCAAATCGTACGCCGGAGCAACTGACGACCTTTATGTTAGGAGCCCCCAAAGCAGGTTCGCAATCGGCTACGAATACGGGGCAATCAGGGTTTCAGCCGACTCGCAATGCAAACCTACAACAACTAGGCTTCCCGCCCAACCGCCCACCGCTTCAACGATAGCTAGACGAATCGTTGATGGATCGTCAATCAAAGTCGGGAGCAGCACTGATCAAAAATCTGCCCCTGAGCATGCGCTCGTGGCCTGACGTGACTTGTGTATTCAGCTACAATTCACTTTATTGTTAATTAATATTTTGAGTTGCGAGCTCTGAAGGTAGGAAATGCCAAAAAATACGTTTGGTCAGGATCTAGATTTTTTGAATCAACATCTCGAAACCGTCGTGTTGCGAAACAAAGAAAATGCTGCGGTTGTCGTTGCACCAGAGTACCAAGGTCGCACCATGATCTCGACCAACGGCGGTGACCAAGGCAGCAGCTATGGCTTCATTAACTATGGTGCCGTTGAATCGGACGTCATTGATCCAAAAATCAATTTGTATGGCGGTGAAGATCGCTTGTGGGTTTCTCCTGAAGGCGGACAAAACTCGATCTTTTTTGAGCCGGGCGTCGAGATGAATTTTGCTAACTGGCGAACGCCGGCTGAGCTGGATTCTGAAGCATTTGTCGTTCGGACGAAAACAGATAACTCGGTCTCGATGACCAAAGACGCGTTGTTTACCAACTGGAGAGGAACTCAGTTCAAGGTGCAGATTGATCGCACGGTGGTGCTGCTTGATTCGGCCACGGCAAGTGAAAAGTTAGGGGCCGATCTTTCGAAGGTCAAACTGGTGGCTCACGAAAGCCACAACACTTTGATCAACCGAGGTGAAACCGCTTGGGCTCCTGAGACGGGATTGATCGGGCTGTGGATGATTTGTATGAGCAAGCCGGGGGCAAAGGCAACTTTGATTGTCCCCTTTTCCGCAGATCCAGGTGAGACCTTGACCGACGCCGATATCGTGACGGCGAATTACTTTGGTGAACTAGACGAGACTCGTTTGAAAGTCGACCGCGAAAACAAGCTGATTTATTTCCTAGGTGACGGCCATCTACGGAGCAAACTGGGCCTTAACTTTGACCGCGTCACGAACATGATAGGCAGTTGGGACGAAGAAAGGCAGGCATTGTCGATCGTCAATTTCAATTTACCTGAAGCTGCTCCGGCAAATGGCTACAACAACAACTTGTGGGAAATGCAGGACGAACCCTACGCGGGCGACGTGATCAACTGCTACAATGATGGCGTGAATGAATCGGGCTCCGGAATGGTCGAAGGCGGATTCTACGAGATGGAAACGATCAGCCCTGCCCTCGCACTAGCCCCCGGAGAAGGCTACACGCACATCCAACGGACACTACGAATGGAAGGAGATCGGGCAGAGCTTTCGGCGGTTGCAAAATCGCTGTTTGGGGTCGGCTTGGATCAAATCGCCAGCCAGTTTGTTTCGTAGGCTCGGTTTCTTTTCGTTAACACAACGAACAGCTGTTGTTAGAATTAAGCGTCCCCGCTTAACGCTGCGATACTTTTGCTGTCGCAGTTTGTTAAACTATTTGATTCTCCCCCGAAAACACAACCTCAACTTAGCTTAAACGAGCCACGCTATGCAGCAACTCAAATACAAATCTAAGCGTCGACTTCTGCAAACCTTTGCGATACTCACTTTCGTCCTCGGGAGCATCGGAATCGCCAATGCTCAATCGGCGTCCCAAGCTACTGCCGGACAGGACAAGCCAGACGAGTTCAAGTCCATTTTTGATGGCACACTCAACGGCTGGTCGGGGGACAGCGATCTTTGGCGAGTTGAAAACGGAGTGATCGTTGGGGAGAGCACGAAAGCAGCTCCTTTGAAGCGGAACCAATTTTTGATTTGGGGCGACGGCAAACTGGACGATTTTGAGTTGCGTTTGCAATACAAAATTTCTGGTACCGACAAAGCCAATAGCGGCGTACAAATCCGAAGCTATTTAGCTCCCAACGGCCACTTGTGCGGCTACCAAGCCGACATTGCTCGTAAGGAAGGCATCACAGGTAGTTTGTACTCGGAAAAAACCGGTCGCGGAATGCTCTGCTGGCAAGGTAAAACCAAAGACCTGACCGCCGATGGCAAAGCAAACGCAGCGTCTAACGCTACTGCTGCGGCCGCCGCTCAAAAGCTGGACCAATGGAATGAACTCTCGATTGTTGCCACAGGCACGACGTTCGTAGTTTCGGTCAACGGTGTTGAGACTGCACGGTTCAAAGATAGCAAGGATAAGTTCAAAGAAAAAGGTTTGCTAGGCCTGCAGCTGCACCAGGGGCCACCGATGAAGATTGAATTTAAAGACATTCGCCTACGCCGATTAAAACTAAAAGACAAAAAGAAAATTGTTTTTGTAGCAGGAAAAAAGAGCCATGGCTGGGGAAAACATGAACATCACGCTGGTTGTCTGTTGCTTGAGAAATGCTTGAACGAATTTAGATCCGATACCGGCTTGCCTGTGTTGACAACCGTCTACAAGGACGGATGGCCGAGGGACAAGACTGCTTTTGACAATGCCGATACCGTCGTCGTATTCGCAGATGGTGGCCCCAAGCATCCGTTGCACAGCAATGGCGAAGCCTTCGAACACATCATGCGAGATGGCGTTGGATTGGTTTGTTTGCACTATGGTGTGGAAGTCCCGCCAGGCAAGTCTGGCCAGCGATTTCTAGATTGGATCGGAGGCTATTTCGAAACGAACTGGTCAGTAAACCCTCATTGGGAAGCAGACTTTAAAGAGATTCCAGAACATCCAGTGACCCGCGGTGTGAAGCCCTTTAAAATGAATGACGAATGGTACTACCACATGCGTTTTTCTAGTAAAGTCGATGTGACACCGATCTTAAGCGCTCTGCCTAGTCCTAAAACGCTGACTCGCAAAGACGGCCCCCACCACAACAATCCTCATGTTCGAGCGGCAGTGCTAGAACGAAAAGAACCTCAACATGTCGCTTGGGCGTTCGTTCGTGGCGATGGCAAAGGACGTGGCTTCGGCTTTACTGGAGCCCACTACCACAAAAACTGGGCAAACGATAACGCTCGCAAAGTGGTTTTGAACGCGATCATCTGGACGGCCAAGGTAGAGGTCCCTGAGAATGGCGTCGAATCGAAAACTCCCACTGAAGCCGAACTAGACGCCAATCAAGACTATCCCAAGTCCAAGCTTAGCGCTAAAGAACAAAGGCAAATTAAAAAACAAAAGAAGCAGGAATTGAAACAACAGGAAAAACGGAGTCAATGATGACCAATAAACCTAATAAACTAGCTTTGGCTGCCCTTGCTATGCTTCCGTTGGGCTTGATCTTTTTGTTGTTTGCTGGCATCGGCCAAGCGAATGCTCAAGAAGTATTTCCCGAGGTTGTCGTGGAGGGTCTTAATAATCCTAGTGGTGTTGCAATCCAGCCCAACACTGGCCACGTTTTTGTTTCAGACTCTGGGGCTGGCCGAGTTGTGAGAGTGATCGATGGCAAAGTCGAAGAGGTGATTACCGCTTTCCCGACCGAAGGCTACGGGACCGATCCGACTTATCAAATCGGACCACTTGGACTGTTGTTTTTGAATGAAGAAACGCTGGTTGTCGGTGGTGGCGGTTTGCCCGACGGCGACGACATGATTCGTGTTTTCAAAGTGCCTCCCGTCGGTGAGGATCCAATTCTAGTCTCAAAAACAACTGGCAAGACGCTTTCACTACCAAGCGCCGGCAAAGGCGAATCAGCAATGCCGGGCGAAGGCAACTTTTATGGGCTTGCCTTTGCGGGAGGAAAGTTGTTCGTTACCTGTAATGGCGATGACAAAAAAGGTTGGGTTTCGCAAGCAAAAGTGAACTCAAATGCTGAAATATCGAATCTAAGTCGCATGATTGCGACGAAGGAAAAGACGGGAGTCGATGCTCCCGTCGCAGTAACGATCAGCCCGGAAGAAGAATATCTTGTGGTTGGGCAAATGGGTGAAATCAAAGATCAGAAGGACTCGTTACTAACGTTTTACTCGCTCTCAGGTACTAAGCTGGTCGCCTTCCAAACGGGCTTAAATGACATCACCGGCTTAGCTTACGGGCCGCAACACGGTCGCTTGTTCGCACTTGATTTTAATTGGGCCCGCCCCAAGCAAG
The DNA here is from genome assembly GCA_964555525.1 of uncultured Pirellulaceae bacterium. Lineage (GTDB taxonomy): Bacteria > Planctomycetota > Planctomycetia > Pirellulales > Pirellulaceae > Mariniblastus. Next base: position 5,155 of record CAZKTR010000022.1, on the reverse strand, counting down.
GTGGCCTCTACAAATTAGTAGCAATAAAAAACAACGAAACAAAATGCGAAGCTGTTTTGATGAGTAAACTTGAGAAGCCGACGGCACTCGCCTTTACTGCCAAAGGGGATTGCTACATTACTTTGGCCGGCACCAATGGAAATCCCAATGGGAAGTTGATCCTCGTTCGCCAACTGGACATTGACCCCAACGAATAGGCTAAAACATGCCAGAGCCTAACCGATCACCAGAAAACGCTCAGCCTCTCCAAGGGCTGGCCGAGCAAGATCGTGTAAAGATGGTGATGGTGGCTGACATTGCAGGTCAGCCGCCAGAGCAATTTTCGAACGGATTTGCCAAATACTGTGACTTCCGTTCGCTCACTGAAGGCGGTAAGGCCACGCTGACGTCCTGCAAGGATTCGAACCTTGGGCGACGCGTGGTACTGAAGATGCTCCGCAAGGAACTACAAAACGACTCGGTCGAGCTACGAAGGTTGATCCGGGAGGCACGAATTACCGCGCAGCTCTCCCACCCTGCCACCGTACCGATGTACGAACTAGGCCAGAACGATAATGGCGACTGGTTTTTTGCCATGAAAAAAATCGATGGTTGGACGTTGTTTGAGATCATTGTTGGCTTGGCTCAACGAAACGAACAGATCGAAATTGATTTTGATTTGAATCGCTTATTGAACATCTTCACCCAAGTTGGTGGGGCACTGATTTATGCTCATGCAAGAGGTGTGATTCATCGAGACGTTAAACCAGAAAATATCATCGTCGGGATGTTCGGCGAGGTGACGCTGATTGACTGGGGCGCCGCTAAAGTCTGGGGTATGCCCAATGATGGAGATGGATCCACCATCGGCGATCGAGGCGGTACGCCGCTGTATATGTCTCCCGAACAAGTCACCGGTAGCCGAATGGTTGATGAACGATCCGACGTATATAGCTTGGGCGTGGTGATGTACGAGATGCTCTGCCAACGTGAACCGTTTCGCGGTGCACAGATCGCAGACACGTTCGACAATATCGTCAATCGAGAACCCGAATCCCCCCGCGCGGTGGCTCCACATCGCTTCATCCCATTGGCGTTGGAAGAAATTTGCTTGAGAGCCTTGCAGAAAGACCCCAATGACCGGTTTCAGTCGGTGAGCGAATTAATCGGGGCAATTGATAAGTTTCGTAACGATGCATTGATGCGAGGTAGCGTCTAGACGATGGCGAACTCAGACGAAAATCGGCAACGAATCGAAGCGATCGAGCAAAAAATCAAGCTGTTGGTGACGCTGGGAATCGCTCAAACGATCCTTCTGGCAGTGATCCTTGTCATGTTATTGATGGATCAACTGCTGCCTGATTGGTCCACACTGATTATGCTCGCTCTGATTGCGGGGGTGCTAGGCTATGTGTTTCGCAAGCAACTCCCCGGTATTTTAGGGAAGATTTCACGGTTTGTTTTTGCTCGTTTGTCTGCAACCCAGAAAAATGGGTCGACCAAAGACATTTCGTAGGCGTTTTGTAACAAGTTATCAACCTCGTTTCTTACCTTCACATCGCTTTCAAAGCATGCCTGACCAATCGTTTCCCAAATCCGCTCGTTTGCTCAAGTCCTTTGAATTCAAAAAGGTCTACGAAGGGAATTTGTTCGTAGCTGATGACACGCTAGTGTTAAAAGCCGCACCCAACGAGGCAGGGGAAGTGCGACTTGGGCTGTCAGTCAGTCGCAAGGTCGGTAACGCGGTGGTACGCAATCAGTGGAAACGCCACATTCGGGAGGCTTTTCGCAGGCAAAGAGGCGATTTTTCGGTCGGGCTAGATATCGTCGTAAGGCCCAAACGGGGTGCTGTTTGTGATCGAGAAAAAATCGACCTGTCGCTACAAAAGCTGCTCGTTCGCATCTCGAAAAAGCTGAAATAGCAAAGGATTATTATGAAATCCCAGCCGTCTCAACCTGAGCCTGACGACTCCTCGCGACTCGAAAAAGCTGCTTCGCTCAAGCCATCGGCTGCACAGACACCACGGTCGATGGTCCAACGGATAAGCTTCGCTATAGGCAGTCGAATTTGGCGTTTGCCAGCGAAAGGATTGATTTTCGCTGCTCGCATTTACCAAGTCTGTTTAAGCCCAGTTTTGCCAGCAGTTTGTCGATATACGCCCACTTGCAGCAGCTACTTTATCCAATCTGTTCGAAAGTACGGTGCTGTTAAAGGTTCTATCAAGGGCGGTTTAAGAATTTGTCGATGCCACCCATGGGGAGGTTCCGGGCACGACCCTCCGTGAGCGACATTCCAAGCAGAACTATCGGCAGGTTGTTTTAAAAATTCAGCTTTTGCAACGGTAGATCTTGGCGGGCGAACCAAGTAACAAAGTCGTTAATTTTTATGCTTGAAATTTACTGAGTTTGCTTACAATCTCCTATTCATAAACGCGCCGAGAATTTTAACCGTTAAAGCTCGCAAGCTGCGAAATCAATGGCATCAAAAAAGCTAACCCGTCACGACTCACCTAGCGATCCGAAAACCAATCGGAAACGAAAATCAGGCAGAGTTAGCGCTAGCAAAGGGAACAGCCGTTCTCTAGACGGTGCTCAGCATGAGCCGCAGGGCGATAGACCACAGTTTGGCCAGCATGAGTCTGGTGTCAGTCAAACCAAACCAAGCCAATTAGCTGACACGCCATCAGCTTTCGAACTTCACAAGTCAGATATTGGCTTTGGGAAACGAGTTCATATCTCGTCTGAACCGGCTTGGGTCAAGTTCAGCGACCGCAAGCTTCTGGAGATGAAGATCTCGGAGCTGAAGCTGGATTTTGAGCAGACCAGCATGGTCAATTTTCGCGATAAATTGCATACCGAGCTAAAACAGTTGGGGCTAGTCTTTAAGCCGCATTGTTGGTTTAGTGACGATTGGTTTTCACCTGACAACGTGCCGGGGATTGCCGTTCCGTTTTATATGGCTCATCGTCGTCTGATGAGACTAGAACGAAATCAGATGCTAGAGGTCGAAGGCGGAACCAAGGAGTGGTGCATGCGAATCATGCGTCACGAAGCCGGACACGCGATCGACACCGCGTTTGGTTTGCATCGTAAACGCGGCTACAAAGCGACCTTTGGTAGTTACTCGGCGCCCTACCCTGAAACATACGTTCCCAAACCTCGCAGTAAGAAGTTTGTTTTCCACCTAGAACCTTGGTACGCACAGAGTCATCCAGCAGAAGACTTTGCAGAAACGTTTGCGGTTTGGATGACACCAAATTCTCGTTGGCAAAAAAACTATCAAGGCTGGCCTGCACTTAAGAAGCTCAAATTCGTCGCTGAGATGATGGAGAAGATTCAGGGGCAGAAACCAAAGGTGGTTTCGCGAAGGAAAGTCGATCCAGTTCACCGTATCGACGTCACCTTACGAGAGCACTATCAACAGCGGCAACAGTTTTATAGCCTTGGGGCGACAAGTGTATTTGATGCAGAGCTAAAGAAGCTTTTCTGCACGACTAGTGAGCCTCACCAAAACAAAACCGCTGCTAGTTATTTGCGAAAGAACAAGGTTGATTTCTGCAAGGCCTTAGGAAAGTGGTCAGGCGAGTACCAACACAACATCGTTCAAGTAGTGCGCGAAATGACCGAACGCTGCCGAGTGTTGAAGCTTTTCTTGCCGGTCGATGACCAGGATCTCAAGCAAGAATGCTTGATGATGATGACCGTTCAGACGATGAACTATCTAAAACGCCGCCACCGCGTTGCGTTGTAGCTGGCCTTACGGCCTTTGTAGTAGGCTGTTGCGATCACAGCTTAACGACGAGCCGGGAGGCGACGTTGTTCTCGCTCACCTATTACGATACTACGAAGCGGCCAGCTGAGATTCCGCCTCAAGAGGTGCGGAATCTTTGACGGGAGCTCGCTTGCTTCTTAGCCAACCAACGACAAATGCGACAAGTAGTTGGAGCAGTGGCCAGTCAGAGGAAATTGCCAACCGGAAGGCGAACATTTTCGCGATCTCAGATAGGGTCCACTGGTCAGTTTTCAGGGTAGGCAAGCCCATCGCCAGCAAAACGACGACCGAAGCGGCCGCAACTAAGATCAACACGAACCAAATAGAACGTTGCTTGAGCACCGGCCAAACCCACTGACCAAGAATCACAGCGGGCACGAACAGTACCAACCAAAACAGATGCACCGAAACCAGTGCATTGGTGGGTGGCAGTCAGCCACCGGCACCACATAGTGCATGACATGCCGGCATGGGCACGTGAAGCAACTGCAGCACTCCAAATATTAGCCCCGCCCAGACGAACACAAACCCCAGCAGGCGTAACGCAAAGATTCTGGTTGGGTGTAGACCGGATAGTATATTGTTCATGATCCACCGTTTTAAGTTGGGCTTGGGCTACCAGTATAGTGCTATCAAATCCATCGAGAAATAGTCAGATATATAACGGACGGGGCTTCACGATAGATCTTACACTGGGGACTGCCAGAACTACCTGATATACACGTATTTCCCTTCCATGCTTGGGTTAGTCAGCCGACTTTTGCGGTATTAGATGCTCGTCGGAAATCACTTTCGTGACATTCGACAAATCTAGTTCCGAGTCCCCATTGGGCGCCTGTTCAATTTCTGAGAGCTCAAGCACCATCTTTTCAGCACGAAAAATCTCCGATGGCTTATCGCGTTGGCGGTGCACGGCAACATTGCCAGTCAATGTTGCCTTTCCATCGCTGCTGATCGAGATTGTATCTGCTGCGACGCTAGTCCCAAACAAATGGAAAGCCGCATTTCCCTTGAGCTTCCCGGAGGTTGTTAATGGGTTGCCCCCGTCGAGAAAACCATATTCGAGTTCGTCAGCAGCGAAATGGACATCACTCGCAAAATTTAATTTTACATTGCCGTGTAGTTTAGTCTAAAGTCCTATCCATTCGTGTTGGTTGTCATGCATGAACTCAACCAGTCCGTCATCTTCGCAAGAGCACAACAAATTGCTTCACTGGATGAACGAATGGACAAACGCTTCCCGGAAACCACAATATTCTTATTTTGAATTTCAAATTTCACATCACCTACCAGCCGGAACCGTCCACGGCGCGGCGCTAGACGCGCTTCGTCGCGGGCTGGTGGGTCGCGACGAACTCTTCACCATCGACGCTGCACTAGCGCCTTTTGGAGGGCTGCCCGCTG
>CAZKTR010000021.1:0-19384 GCA_964555525.1 uncultured Pirellulaceae bacterium | reverse complement strand
CGGTTTTTCTCGGCTCAAGTGTCGGGAAGATCATCAGTTGAGAGTTGTACACAACCGTTGCACAACTTCCCTATAGAGGATCAACCTCGCGATCAATTAGCGCAGAGGGCAAGTCGAACTAAGAACCCGCAATGCTAAACTGGTAACCAGAAATTAACGCCGGAACGGTTCGCACCATTAACCGCAAGTAGCTGAGTGTTTCGTTCTTTGGACTCGGTTTCCCAAACTAGAGCGTATGCTTCCTCAAGACGCGCCCGTTAGTTACGAACTCGGGTCGATTCGCGAATCACGATTTTTGTGAGTAGCTTTGGCATATCGTATTCGCTACCGCTGATAAGTTTCACCAAAGCCGCAGCCGCAGCCCGCCCCATCTCTTGAGCGGGTTGTCGTACGGTTGTTAGCGGCGGGGTGACATAAGCTGATTCGGCCTGATCGTCAAAGCCGATGATTGAAATATCCTCTGGGACGCGAAGGCCTCGACGATGCAGTGCCAGTCGAGCACCGAATGCCATCATGTCATTGCTTGCGAAAATAGCTGAAAACGACTTGCTTTTGTTCAACAAGTTTTGAATCGCCATGACGCCTGAGTTGCCATCGAAATGGCCTTCGCAGATTAGCTCTTCATCGATTGCGATCCCTGCCTCGGTTAGAGCGCGACGGTACCCCTCCATCCGTCGGACCGAATCTTGATGATTCCTAATCCCTGTGATGTGAGCTATTTGGCGATGCCCAAGTTCGAGCAAGTGTCTTGTAGCGTCGTAGCCAGCCTGTTCGTTGTCGATAAACAAGCACTGGTTCTCCCAGCCTTCGATTTCTCGTCCTACTACGACCGCTGGCAAAATCGAGTTAACTCGGTCGAGTTCTTCACGTGGCAGCACACTGCCGAGCACGATCAGTCCGTCAACTTTGCGACCTAATAGTGTCTCAACCGCTGCATGACCAACGTCTGACTCCCATTGACCGTCAGCAAAAATCGGCGAGTAAGTTGACTGGACCAAGCCCTGCAATACACCTTGAGAGATCGAGTCGTAGATCGGGCTACCGATATTCTGAGTTACAACACCGATGGTTTTTGAGCTACCGCTGGCTAAGCCTTGCGCGAACACGTTCGGCTGGAAATTCATTTCCTCCATGGCCGCTAGCACTGCCTCTTGCTTCTCTTTGTTGACCCTAGTTGTACCGTTAATCACCCGCGACACGGTACTCTTGGAAACGTTAGCTCTGAGGGCGATGTCTGAGATGGTGACTTGTTTTTTCGGGTTTTGATGTGCCATCAATTGCTTTTTAGTTTATGTCTGCGGGAGGAGGCGCGAGGAATTACTTTCTACCAATTTATCGTCGCCCTGAGAATCGTATGTGAAACCGAGGGTGGGATGGTTGTATTTGAAAGTCGAAAATATTCGGACGCGTTCTGTAATAAGGGTATCATTTTGCGGTCAAAGTGTTTCAGAGTGATGAGGTTTCTCAGGAATAATAGAATCAGCGGAGATATTATTGCTGAGGTCAATTCACCCAGCCAGTTCGCCGAAAACGTAACCTTTGGGGACAATATCTCGGCAACTGGTGAAACCGCTTTCAATCTATTGCTATTAAATCGTAGCAAAAGCTGGTTTTATTGGAATTAATTATATTTTTAGTGTTAATTTTCCGATTTAAATGCCGTATAAGGGTTGTGAAACCGGTTTCATGCGATATGATCATTTGAAAGCGACGCACAGCTGTCCTTTTATAGTGGTGTTTCACTCAGTAATTCAATTCATCCAAAAAAAGTGGAGTTCCGATGAGTACGAAAATCAATCGAAACAATAGCGGTTTTACACTGGTGGAGCTGCTAGTTGTGATCGCGATTATCGGTATTTTAATTGGCATGCTGTTGCCTGCCGTTCAGGCGGTTCGCGAGGCTGCTCGCCGGACCCAATGTTTGAACAACCAAAAGCAAATTGCACTAGCTGGTTTGAATTTTGAATCGGCCAACATGCATTTCCCGACTGCCGGCGCTCAAACACAGTCTTGGTGGGCAACCGGCGAAATATTTGGGCAGCAATGGGGCTACGAGAATCTTGGTTGGGCTTATCAGATCCTACCGTTCATTGAGCAAAAGGCCTTGCACGACAAGCGGGCCGTGGATGGATACGAAGGCGGTAACCCACTGCTAGTTGAGTCAACAGTTTCTGCTTTCAACTGCCCATCTCGCCCAGATCGACAATCGATTAAATCCAATGGCGTCGTTTACGCATTGGGAGACTACGCCGGCGTGGTAGGGAACTGGAACCAACCGGGCTGGGTTGACATTACGTTTAATCACGACAGGCCTTCACTTCCTGGAGAAGCCGCGAATTTCTGGACTGGAATTATTGCTAAGGGCGGCCACACCGACATGTCTGCCGGCCCGACACCTCAAAAGTTCCCGAGAGTTACTTTTGGGAATATTTCGGACGGATCGTCTAACACGATCATGTTCATGGAAAAAGCTGTTGCTGCTGACTTCTACAGCTTTGAAGATCTGGGCGATTTCTGGGAAGGCCAAGGTTATTACCAGCCTGGCGATTGGGCCAACAGTCGGATGATCGCCCCACCTACAGCTGACGACGGCACTTCTGGAAATGGTCAAAACGAGGTTGGTATTTTCGCAGATAACCAAGGCCGACCAAGTTGGATGTTCAATTCCAACGGCCGCGTTCAAAGCTTTGGTTTTGGTTCGGCTCACCCCGGAACAGTCACTGCATGCTTCGGTGACGGATCTGTGGCCTCAGTTAGCAGTAGTATCTCGCTTCAGGTGGGTAACTACCTTGGCAAACGGGCAGATGCTTCACCCGTTGGAATTGATGACATTCGATAAGGTGTTTCGAGATGCAAAGTTCTATTTACACAAAAAGCGTAGTTGGCTTATTCGTCATTGCAGTTGCGATACTGGTTGGGTGTGGTGGTTTTGATGCCTCCACATCTATCCAGGACCTAAACGCCACCAACGCGCAACGGTTGGCAAACTTATATGTCGGCCACCAACAACACAATCTTGGTCGTGGCCCGAAAAATGAAGCTGAATTCAAAGCCTACATAAAGCAGGTCAATCCAGTTTTACTCGAACGAATTGGTGTCGACCCAAATCAGGTTGATGCTCTGTTCACCAGCGATCGAGATGGCGAGGCACTTGAGGTGCGGTACGGCATCAAGGGCTTTGCAACGTCTGACCCCGTGCCGGTTGTTTTTGAAAAAACTGGGGTGGAGGGCGTTCGCTTGGTTGCATTTACCAGACGAGATGCCGAACAGGTCAGCGACGACGCTGAGTATCAAAAATTGCTTAACCAAAAATAGTGATCCTGTAGGCGAGGAGCCAGAGAGGTTTGAAGTCGTCAGCATGCGTTTGTTGACGAGGAAAGTTCTTGAGTCGTTGTACTGACCAAGTTAGTAAATTTGAATGAGCAAATCCAATCCCTACTCTCCGGCTCAAGCGGTGCCCGCTGTCGACCAATCGGTTGGCTCTAGTGGAGGGGATCCAGTTTCAGTTGGCGAGAAAATCGGCTATGGGCTCGGCGACACAGCCTCGAATCTGTACTGGAAGCTGTTCGAATTCTTTCAGCTCTACTTCTATACCGACGTGTTCGGAATCACTCCAGCTGCTGCTGGAACCATGTTCTTTGTTACGAAGTTTTTCGATGCAGTGAACGATCCACTGATTGGCCTGATGGCCGATCGCACTCGTACCGCTTGGGGACGATTCCGTCCCTATCTAATTTGGATGTCGGTGCCGTTTGCAATCACGGGAATCTTCACTTTTTACACGCCCGATTTGTCGCCTAACGGCAAACTGATTTATGCCTACGTGACATACACGCTGGTATTTGTCGCTTACACCGCGATCAACATTCCCTACGGAGCGCTGATGGGAGTGATTTCGGCGGACCCAATTGAACGAACCAGTGTTTCGACGTTTAGGTTCGTGTTGGCGTTCTGCGGTGCACTGGTGGTGCAGCTTCTTACTGAGCCTCTTGTCGCATTTTTCGGTGGTTCACACACTGAAATGGTGCAAGGTGTCGAAACGGTAATCGTTAACAAGCAAGTAGGGTTCTTTTGGACGGTCGTTTGTTATTCAGTTGCTGCGGTAATTCTATTCGCTATTTGTTTTGCAACGACCAAAGAGCGCGTGCAACCCATCGATACCGACAAGTCGCCTATCAAGGCAGATTTGGCCGACTTGCTAACTAATTGGCCGTGGATGGTGATGTTTGTTTTTGGGTTGACTCAGATCATCGCCGGTTGGACTCGCGGGAGTGCAACGGCTTACTACTTCACGTACTACGTGGGTGGAAACTTTGGCTACTTCTTACTCGCGGGGACGATTGCGAGCATTGTTGGAATGTTGTTCGCCAAGCCGCTCTGCCGAATTTTTGGGGCGAAGTGGTTGATGGTGATCACGAGCCTGTTGGTTGCCTTGTTTACAGCAGCGTTCTGGCTGTTGCCAAAAGACCAAGTGATCGGGATGTACGCCTGCCATATTCTTGGTGCGTTCTGCGGCGGCCCAATTCCAGTCGTTTTGTGGGCCATGTACGCGGACGTCGCTGACTACTCTGAATGGAAAAACGAACGCCGAGCGACGGGACTAGTTTTCGCGGCTGCGACGTTCTCTCAAAAGATGGGCGGAGCCGTTGGCGGTGCGATTCCTGCTTGGTGCCTTCACTACTTTGCATTCGTTCAGCCAGACAGCACAGGTGCAGAGGCCGTACAGTCCGATTTTACGATTACTGGCATCATCGCGATGATGAGCCTAATTCCTGCGTTCTTCTTGGTGTTGTCCGCGATCAGCATGTTGTTTTATCAACTGGACAAAACCTTTTTAGCAAAAATTCATGATGAACTCAGTCAGAGAAAACTTGCTCTGACACAGACTCAACAGACGGTAGTAAACTAATATGAATGTAGACGTTTCGAGAACAACCAACCGATGGAGAACGCAAATTGCCGGTATGCACGGCAAGACTGTGGTTCCACAACCAGATCAAACGGGATATGTCAGTTTCGCTGGTGATCGTTGGTTTAAGATTGAAAATGCTCAGTCGATGCCTGAGTTCTTTTCCATGCCGGTTAGTTCTAGCGATCATTGGATGTTCGTTTCCAGTCGCGGAGCACTTTCGGCTGGACGCAGCAATCCTGACAACGCATTATTCCCCTATTACAGTTGCGACAAACTCTCTGATACCGCCGATTTCAGTGGTCCGCTGACTATCGTGCGAGTTGTCAACAACGACGGGTCCGTCGATGTTTGGACCCCGCTTCGGGCCGCTCGTTTTCAAACACGTCCCGTTACCAGTGTTTATAAAAACATTGCTGGTAACAAGTTGATGTTCGAGGAAGTCAACGAAAGCTTGGGCTTGGTTTTTCAGTACCACTGGTCTTTTGGCGACAAGTTTGGTTTTATTCGGCACTGTCAATTGACAGACTTTTCTGGCCTCAGTCGACAAGTGTCGCTTGTCGATGGCTTGCAAAACGTAATGCCGGCCGGATTGTCCGAAGATTTTCAATCTAAATACAGCAACCTCGGTAACGCTTACAAAAAACAGGAAAAGCTTGCTGACTCAAGTTTGGGGCTGTTTTATTTAAGCTCCATTCCTTCCGACGAAGCGTTACCCAGCGAGGGCCTGAAAACAACTGCGGTCTGGTCAGTTGGGTTGCCCGAAAGCCAAGTGCTGCTGTCGACGGACCAGTTGGAGCAGTTTATAGAATCAGGCACCGTTGCAGACGAATCGGTTAAGCGGGGCTGCCGTGGAGCATACTTGGTTAAGTCGAGCTTCAAGTTATCCGCCAACCGGTCCAAGGCTTGGCAAATCGTAGCTGATGTCGGACAGGAACATCCCGATGTAATTCGGCTTGAACGTGTACTGAAGCAGTCAAGTGAGCAAGCGTTACGTCAGATGCTGGTCGATGACATTGAAGATGGGCAAAGACGACTCGACCAAATCATTGGTTCTGCCGATGGCTTGCAAGGTGGTTCGGACCAACGTCGGTTGCACCGTCACCGATCGAATGTGACTTACAATGTGATGCGAGGCGGTTTGCCTGCCGACAATTATCGCATCCGAACCGCCGATTTCCTGGACTACCTCGCGGCGCGAAATAGAAACGTCTTCGAGCAGTTTGAATCGCTCGTTCGCGAAATGGGAGACGAGGTTTCTCTACAGGAACTACATGCGAGTTTGGACCAGATAAACAGTGCTGATCTGCTCCGGTTGGGCAAAGAATATCTTCCGTTTACGTTCGGGCGGCGGCACGGCGACCCTTCGCGGCCTTGGAATCGTTTTTCGATTGAAACCAAAAACCCTGACGGAAGCCAACGAATTGCGTTTGAAGGCAACTGGCGCGATATCTTCCAAAACTGGGAAGCCGTCGCCATGTCTTGGCCGAAATTCACTAGCTGCATGGTTCGCAGATTTGTCAATGCTTCGACTGCTGATGGTTACAACCCTTACCGAATCAACCAGAGCGGCGTGGATTGGGAAGTTCCAAGTGAAGACGAGTTCTCCAACATTGGCTATTGGGGCGATCACCAGATTATTTACTTGGCGAAGTTGGTTGAATGGTTAAGAGCAATTGATCCAGCAGGCGCCAATGAACTGTTAGAAGATCGAAATTGTTCTTACGTCAACGTTCCTTATCGCATCGCCGATTATGAATCGATGTTGGAAGATGCCAGCAATACAATCACGTTCGACAAAAAACTCGACCGCCAAATCGAAGTCCTGCAGGAAACGATGGGCACCGACGCTAAGTTGCATTTGAACGAGTCAGGCGAAGTCCAACACGTTGGGATGCTAGAGAAGTTACTGCTGCCGGCGTTTGTCAAAATGACGAACTTTGTCCCCGGAGCTGGGATTTGGTTGAACACACAACGACCAGAATGGAACGATGCCAACAACGCGTTAGTCGGACGAGGCGTTTCCACGGTTACAGCCTGTTACTTGCATCGCTTCATGCTAGACATCAAAAGCTGGCTTGAGAATTATCAGGCTAGTCAATCGGAAACCGAATTTGAGATCACCAGTAAGGTTTGGAATTTAATTCAGCAAGTCCAACGTGTCCTCGAAGCAACGTATTCGAAGTTTGGAGAACCGCTATCGGATCACCAACGAAAATCAGTCGTCGACCAGTTGGCCATTGCAGGCACCGAGTACCGCAAGTCACTCTACGCTAGTGGAGTTGGGGCAGAGAAAACAACGGTTCAACTTTCAAGTTGTATCGCGGCCATCGACATTTGCGTTGGTAGCCTGCGGCACTGCGTCGAACAAAGCCACCGGCCCGATGGCTTGTACGACGCCTATTACTTGCTCCATTTCGGCGAGAATCAACTGGCGATTGAGCGGCTCGACGAGATGCTCGAAGGACAGGTCGCAGCGATCAGCAGCGGAGTCCTTTCATCGGAAGAATGTTGCGAAGTGCTCGATCGTTTGCGAGCCAGCCGATTGTATCGAGAAGATCAACAAAGCTACCTGCTGTACCCAGACAAGACACTGCCAAACTTTTTGCAGAAGAACAACGTTGACGCCGAATTCTTGGAAAATTCAAAGTTGCTGCAAAAACTAGTTGCCGAGAATGACCACTCCGTGGTTCGCCTCAACCTGAATGGCAACCTCAACTTCAATGGTGATTTCCGGAATGTTTTTGATCTGAAAAGTGCTCTGGATGCCTTGGCAACTCGCAATGCAGGCTACCTAGAGCTGGTGACTGATGAACGAGCATCTGTTGAACAGCTGTTTGAAACGATCTTCCAGCATCACAAATTCACAGGGCGATCAGGGACCTTCTTTGGTTATGAAGGTTTGGGCTCAATTTACTGGCACATGGTTTCCAAGCTTTCACTGGCTGTAATTGAGCAGTTCGTTACTGAAGCCGATGGTGCATACGACGTTTCGGCAATGAAGCGGCTTGGCGATCACTACTTTGAAATCATCGAAGGACTGGGCATTCACAAGTCAGCCGCCGAGTTTGGAGCGTTTCCGATTGACCCCTATTCGCACACGCCTGAAGGAGCCGGAGCAAGGCAACCCGGCATGACGGGACAAGTCAAAGAGGACGTGATCTCTCGGGTACTTGAGTTGGGTGGTCGCGTGAAAGCCGGTCAGGTCTCATTCGAGCCTTTCTTGTTTGATCGAAAAGAATTTGCCATCCATGAAACCGCTTTCAATTTCTTGGCCATTGATGGCACGAGATCTGAATTGAAGTTGTCGGCCGGCGAGTTTGGCTGGGCGTGGTGCCAATGCCCCATCGTTTATCGCCAATCAAACCAAAACAGTATGGCACTCACGCTTGCCTCGGGGGAGGTTGTCCAACGCGATCGGTTGGAATTAACCGCCGAAGAGTCCAGGCACCTTTTCCAGCGATCGTCTCATATCAAAAAAATTGAGATTTGCTTTTCGGGTGATTCAATCCGGCAGGAAATCAGTACTAACACAGGAGACGCGAAATGAGTTTGGCTCCAAATTTAAAAATCAAAACATCAGCCTTGGCGTTTGCCATTGTGTCTCTGACAGTGCTTTCGGGCTGTGAAAAAGAAAGCTTCCAACCTGGTCCGGCAGTCGATCGATCCGCGAACGCAGTGACGCCTACCGAGGTCGCTGGCTTGTCACAATCAGGTTCCAAAGTAGATCCGCCGGCCAAAGGTATCGTCAAACTCGTTCGACAAGGCGATGGATGGCAACTGCTTCGCGACGATAAACCTTACTACGTCAACGGTGCTGGTGGCGAAGGTGACTTGGCGATGCTGGCTAAGGCGGGAGCTAATTCAACTCGTACTTGGGGCGTCGATGACAAGACTGCGACGTTGCAGCGTTTGGATGAGGCTGAAAAAAATGGGTTGAGTGTCGCGTTAGGCATTTGGCTTGAGCACGAGCGACACGGCTTCAACTACACCGATTACGGTAGCGTCGTCAATCAAATTGACCTCACAATCAAACACGTTCGCGATCTGAAACATCACCCTGCCGTGCTCGTCTGGGGCATCGGCAACGAAATGGAAGGGGAGGGGAGCAACCCAGCGATTTGGTCACACATCGAGCATCTAGCTCAGTTGGTCAAACGTGAGGATCCCTATCACCCAGTCATGACCGTTATCGCCGAAATGGGTGGCAAAAAAATTGAAGCGATTCATAAGCTCTGCCCCAGCGTGGACATCATCGGCATCAACTCGTACGGAGGTGCACGATCTTTGCCGGAACGATACAAGCGGTTGGGTGGAACTAAGCCTTACCTAGTAACCGAGTTTGGGCCAGTTGGAACTTGGGAAGTCAGCAAAAATTCAATCGACGCGATCTCAGAACCGAACAGCACCAAGAAAGCAACGAGCTACCGCACGAATGTGGAAGCGTTTGCGAAAGACAAGCAGTACTGCCTTGGTTCCTACGCTTTTCTTTGGGGCAATAAGCAGGAAGGCACGGCTACGTGGTTTGGAATGCTTCTGCCTGACGGCAAGCGAACGGCTGCAGTCGATCAAATGACAGAATTCTGGACTGGCAAAAAAACAGCCAACCTCTGCCCCGAGATCGTCAGCATGACCATCGAAGGAAAACCTCTGCGAAAGAAAAACGAATCCGTCGAAGTGAAACTCCAGACAAAAGACTTAGAAGGCGATGACTTAAACGTACGTTGGGTGGTAACAGGCGAAGCCGATTCGTATGTGACTGGTGGCGACAAGCAAGCGGCGCCCGAAGAGATCGAAGGCGCGATTATCGAAGCGAACCTGACAGGAGCCAAAGTCAAGTTGCCCGCCGAATCTGGCATCTACCGAGTGTACGCCTATGTCGACGATGGCAATAACGGCGCTGCCACGGCGAACATTTCTCTGCGAGTCAAAGGCGACCCAAAGCCGCTCGCGGAGCCCGGTGCAAAACCAACATTGCCAATGGTAATTCTTGACGAACCCGATGCTCATATGGCCAAAGACGGCACACCGTTCTACGTTCCATCTGGTTTCATGGGCTCCACCGATGCAATGACAGTCGAACCGGATTGCACCGCCGATCCCAAATTTGGCAAGCATTGCACCAAGGTTACTTATAACAAGTCCGGTGACTGGGGCGGTGTCGTTTGGCAGAACCCCGAAAACGATTGGGGCCAACAGCCAGGTGGCTTTGACTTGACGGGAGCCAAGAAACTCACGTTCTGGGCCAAAGGCAAAGCTGGCGGAGAAAGAGTTAAGTTTGGCGTCGGCGTAATCGGCACCGATCAACCTTACTTTGACACCGTCAAAATAGAGGTACCGACGACGTTGGAAAAAGAATGGAAGCAATACACGATCGACTTGGCAGATAAAGATCTGCAAAGAGTCAAATCGGGATTCTTCTTTTCATTGGCTGGGCAAGGTAGCTCAGTTGAGTTTTATTTGGATCGTATTTCCTACGAGTAACGATTCAGAATGGATGCACTCGTATTTTTTTACCACTTTCAGTTTTAAAATTGGAGACCCATCAGATGTACTTTAGAATTCTAACCCTCGCAGTCCTGACAGTATCACTACTGGGATCAACGGCTTCAGCGCAATTGTCTAATTTCTTTGAGGACTTCGAAAGCCTCGACCGCACTGACGGGGCCGCCTTATCGAACGCGGGCTGGTTGGGGGCAGCTGCTGGAATCCCAGACGGCGGCGGGTTCCAGTTTTTCGCAGGATTCCCGGCCGGGAACGACATCGCCAACCCCGTCAACTCGGTAATTAGTGATGTTCCTTCGGGCGGAGCGCCACCGGTCGGCAATCAAGGCTTGGTTGTTTTTACCGATTTCAATAGTAGCATTCACACTGATCAACCCAATTCTGGTTTTGAAGATTTGGTCATTAGTATTTTCCAAGAGCGGACGCTTGTCGCTGCTGACATCGGAAGTACTGTTGAGTTTAGTTGGATTGCTGACGGCAATGCAGTTCCGCCATCAGGCGATACTCTCGCGGAAGCCTTCATCCTCACTTTGGATCCAAACAATGGCTTCGCGGCGACCAACGCATTGGCCGTTGACACGACTTTGACTGCAGACGGTGCGTTAGCAGCCGGTTCAATCACCTTGGATTTGACAGACCCAGCCTTGGACGGGCAAATCTTCCAGTTTGGCTTCCGCACCACGTCAAGCTCCGGCAATGGAGCAGCAGTTGACTACGACAACGTTGCGTTGACCGTCAACTCTGTTCCTGAGCCCAGCTCATTGATGGCCCTTGCAATGGGCAGTGTCGCGATGATCGCCCGGCGACGACGTAAAAGCTAGTTTAAAAGCGGGGCTTCAGTCGTGCAGCCCCGCGACTATTCTTCATGGGCGGATTCGACCTCCGTTTCCGCCTGTTTTTTATTTTTCGATCGAACCGCCAAAGCACAGCCAAAGCAAAGTAGTTTTGTTCATATCAACTTCAATCACGAGGAATCTCACCATGATAAATCAACGTCTGAGCTTTTTGACTGTCTTTATCTTGGGCATGTTTGTGACGCCGACATTTGGCCAAGTCGTAATCAATGAGCAGTTCAACGGAACCTCCGTTGACACGAGCGTCTTCACTTTCTCATCCGCTGGCGATGAATCCTTTTTCGGACGCACGCAATTGAACTCTCCCGATCTTCCCGGAGCGTTTAACGCGCCAGAAGTATCAGGCGGAACCCTTAAACTTCGTCTCCACACCCACAACCCCTTTGGCTCAGCTGCGGGCAATCTGTTTTTGGCGGACGAGATTCGAACTCGACAACAATTTGCACCCACTCCGACATCAGGAAACAGCTATGAAATCCGAGCCCGTTTTGTTGACGATGCCGCCAACCCTCTCTCGCCAGGACTCGTTGGCGGACTGTTCACGTTTGGAGTAGATGCAGACTTCCCCAATACATTTGAGCGAGACGAAATTGACTTTGAATTGCTCAGCAACACTCCTCAGGGTTCTCTTCTTACCAACGTTTTTGACGATCAGAATTTTGTCTCCTCAGGCAATGGCCTCGTAGTTTTCCCGCCTAATTACGACTCGACTGAGTTCAACGACTACCGCATTGATGTCAACACAGATTCAATTCGCTTTTTTATCAACGATCTTTTGGTGCGAGAGGAACTCACCACGCTTGCGATTGAAGCTCAGGATTTCCGCCTCAACATTAATGCTCCCGACCCCTCGTTTGACATCGCATTTAGCAACGCTCTCCAGCCAACAGCTTCTGCTGCCTTAAACGAAACGTTTATCTTGGAAGTCGATTCCTTGGTCATCAGTGGACCCGCTTCTGGAATCCCTGATGAGCAATTGACAGGATTCTTCGAAGACTTTGAAGGGCTAGACCGTACTGACCCCAACGCCCTGGCAAATGCTGGCTGGCAAGGTGCAGCCGCTGGACTCACACCAACCGGCGGGTTCCAGTTTTTCGCAAGTTTCGACGCACCGAACAACATTGACGCCCCTCAACTTTCGGTCATCAGCGATACCGCCTCTGGTGGTGCTCCACCGGTTGGAAACCAAGGCTTAGTTGTCTTTAGCGACTACAACAGTGACATTCACTCTGGTAATCCTGCTTTTCAATCATTGATCATTAGCATTTTCCAAGAACGGACAATTTCAGCTGCCGACATTGGAAACACGATTGAATTCAGTTGGATTGCCGATGGAAATCCTGCGCCTCCAACAGGCGATACGCTCACCGAGGCCTTTCTGCTCACACTCGACCCAAACAATAATTTTGTGGCGACCAATGATCTCGCCTTTAACACAACCGCGACCGCAGACGGTGCTTTAGCACTCAACTCATTGACTTTGGATTTGACCGACCCGCTGCTTGAAGGACAGATCTTGCAGTTTGGTTTCCGCAACACAGCTGGTGGTTTTAATGGGTCAGCCGTTGACTACGACAACGTTCAGTTGACCGTCACGTCGCCTCCAATCTGCGTGCTGGGTGATGTCAACGTAGACGGCATCGTGAACTTCTTAGATATCTCACCATTCATTAGTGTTCTGTCCAGCGGAACGAATCAATGTGAAGCGGATTGTAACCAGAGTGGAGAAGTCGACTTTTTGGATATCGCAGCATTCATCGCAATCTTGAGCGGTTCATAAATCTTGCTAACACTTAATTAGACACTGTACTAATTTTTTCCATGGTGCGATTTCATTTTAACTCTTGCACATGAAAGTTTTTTAATTCACCTTTTTTGGAGACCCTTCCGATGTACTTACGATTTCTATCCTTGGCTATCTTTACGGTTTTACTATTGGGATCAAATGCTTCAGCTCAATTGACAAATTTCTCGGAGGACTTCGAGGGATTGGACCGTACTAGCCCGACCGCTTTGTCAGACGCTGGATGGCAAGGGGCAGCTTCTGGACTCACACCGAGTGGCGGGTTCCAGTTTTTCGCCGGTTTCGTTGCTCCGAACAACATTGACGCTCCTCAACTTTCGGTCGTCAGCGATACCGCCTCTGGTGGTGCTCCACCGGTTGGAAACCAAGGCTTGGTTGTCTTTAGCGACTACAACAGTGACATTCACTCCGGCAACCCGGCTTTTTCGTTGTTAATCATTAGCATTTTCCAAGAGCGGACGATTGCGGCTGATGACATCGGAAACACGATTGAATTCAGTTGGATTGCCGATGGAAATCCTGCGCCTCCAACTGGCGACACGATCACGGAAGCCTTTCTGCTCACACTGGATCCAAACGACAACTTCAACGCGACCAACGATCTCGCCTTTGATACGACTACGACTGCAGACGGCGCGTTAGCAATGAACTCATTGACTTTGGATTTGACTGACCCGCAGCTTGAAGGACAGATCTTACAGTTTGGTTTCCGCAACACAGCTGGTGGTTTTAATGGGTCAGCCGTTGACTACGACAACGTTCAGTTGACCGTCACGTCGCCTCCAATCTGCGTGCTGGGTGATGTCAACATAGACGGCATCGTGAACTTCTTAGACATTTCGCCATTCATTGGTGCGCTGACCAGCGGAACGAATCAATGCGAAGCGGATTGTGACCAGAATGGAGAGGTCAACTTTTTGGATATCGCAGTGTTCATCGGAATTTTGACCGGTTCGTAACTGCGACTACGGTTCAAAGATTCATTGATGTGCAGAATAGCTTCTTGATGAACTTCCGTAAACCAGCCAATAAGTAACGGTTCGGCAACTTGCTAAACCGCGGCAATTCTATCTAGGCGGAAACGACAGTCGTTTCCGCCTTCCCTTTTTCACACGTTTCTTTGGCCATCATCGATTCTAGTGCTTGGGATGCTGCGATTGGGAAACTCGGCTGGCTGACGACTGCCAGAGGGAACGTGCTGACGCTTTTGCTAGCGGGCAGTTTCAGGGGTTGAATTCTGGAACATCGAATTGATCGCTCCGTGGATCAGCAGAATGGCCGCACCTAGTAACGCAATGAAACCGTAGATCGGCAAGAACCAAGAAGCGAGGCTGAGCAATCCCATCAATAAAACGCATAAGATGGCGGCTCGGCGTAGAAAGGGTTTTCGGGAAATCCAGCTGAATATCCAGCAAGCTACCACGATGCCAACACAAACACCGATAGAAATCCCAACCGACAACCATCGCGAAAACGAACGCGATTCAAGCGGGCGAGCAATGACGGTCGCTTTGCCTCGTGGTGACTTAAAGTAGAAGTCGACGCCTCGCGCTGGCAGTTCAATGTCCAAACTCGACAGTGACGAACCCAATCCGCTTTCTTTTTCTGCTTCAGAAGTCAGCTGTCCGTTCTGGCCTTTTCGGTCACGTTGGGCAACACCGTCTTTCCCAAAAGGATCGTCGCCACCTAAACCATAGTTTTGTCCTTCTTGTCTCGCGTCACGGACTTGGTATCGTTGAACAATTTCTCCATTGTTTTCACCAGGCTTGCGAGCCTGGTCGTTAGGGTTAAGGAAACCGATCGAATCGTTAAGCTGGACAGTGCCCGGCGCCGCATTGGGGACTGCTCTGGGTTGAGGAACCAGCACTTCATAAGCTTGCTGGGCGTCATCTAACTGCACTCCACCAAGTTGATTTCGGCTCAGCCATTGTCCGTCAAATTCTTGGTTGCCGTTCAACGCGTCTCTACCTTCTGCCCTGTTGTTCGAATTGTCGAAACCCTTGTTCACCTTTGAGCCGTCGAACTTAAAGTACTGTTCAGCTTTGTTGATCGAGTTGCGAGAAATTTTGGCTTGTTGTTGTTCAACGAGTCCGTTGAAGTTTGCTCGATTGTCGACGAGAGCTTCCTTTGATTTGCCATTCCAGTTTCGATACGATTCACCCGCTTTTTCGATTGCGTCATTGTTAGCGGAAAGTATTTTAAAAACTTCTTTTTCACCGCGACTGAAATCTTCATTTTGCCTGAATTCATACATGTCCTGTTCAAGTTTCTTCAAGTTACCATAGGCCCGCTTCTGCGAGTAGGAGTTGAGGCTTGATGAGGGAAATTGAATCTGTTCGGTAAGTTGTTGTATCTGACGTCGCTTATAACTTAGATAACTCTCTTTCAATTTTCCTTGATCGTCGACTTTGGTCATCGTGCCACCAAAGTTCATCCAGCGATGTGAACTTGGAAGACGCAAATGAAGCTGACTCAACTGCACGTTAATGTTTAGCGTTTCGATGACCGGGAATTCAATTTCTTTGAAATTAGCAAGCGTTCCCAATTGACCGGCGTACTTCAACTGAACGGGGTAGTCCAAGTCACCTAACTGCGTCTTGACCAATGGAATTCTTAGACGGCGGTTATTTCCCGCAGCGGGCCAAGCAACGGGCTTGACCGGTTCGCCTTCGACGAGCACGGTCAACAGTTGGGCGCCCTCGGGTAGTTCGATTTCGAGATATTGTTCGGACCGATTGTTCACTTGGAAATTCTGAAGCGCACGATACGCACCGCTGGAATCGACTACCATCGTGGTTTTAGAAAACTCAATGCTCGCTGCGACGGTATCAAAAACATCGCGTTGTTTGGTTTCGTATTGCAGGACGGGTGTTTTTGATTCATCAGCCGCAACATAAGCCATCGTTACTTCGCCGCCGTTAAGCTTTTGCTTAAGCTGTGCAAACTGTTTTAGTTGCCGATTAAGCGATTGGAATCCTTTGCCGGGCAGCACGCTGATTTCGTCTCGTCCTGCGTTCTGTAGCGTCGCAAATCGCTCCTGAGTATCGCCGGTCAATACGCGAGGAACAGGAACGTTCTGGCGATCACTGCTCAATTCACGATCGTTTTCGACCACCACTCGGAATGAATCAATTACTTCATCCTGAAGATTCAAAGTTACTCGGACAACATCTGGGTTGTCCGCCACGCGTTCGATGATCGTTTCGCTGACGAGTTTCGCGTTGATGCGAGCATTTTGCATTGAAGTGGGAAGTTCAAATTGAACCTGACGAATTCCCGCTTGCTGAATATCAAAATCCAACAAAATCGTCTCTTCGATTGCAAACAATGTCGTTCGAACATTGGTAACGGTTTCGACGGTAACACGAGGAGCGATTTTTGCAAAACGAAGCTTGGCTTGGTAGTCCGCTCCTTTGGTTCGCAGTACGACCCGCGTCGATGATCGTTGAGCCCGGTTTAGCCAGCCTTCGACTTGTTGCATCAATACAGATTCACAATTTCGTAAGCTGTTGGCTGAAACGGACAACGCAGGGTCAACCTGGATTGCAATGAAACCGTTTTGTTGTTCCACGTCGTTTATCTTGATTTTGGGGATCTCCCACTCGGCTTGGCCGGAGTACGCGGTCAGTTCGGCGTTCAGGATGATGGAGAAATCGTCGGCAACTCCCGATGGGAAAAAGAATTGTATCCGTTGGACGTCGTCTACCGTTTCGGATGTCCATGTTTCGTTCAGCCCAGCGGTGAGGCTTCGGATTTCAGCGGCTTTGGGTAAGTCAAAGCTGAGCTTGTAAATCGGACGAGCGCCGACGGCGATGTTGATCCTAGTTTCTAGATCCGCCTCGCTTTGTCCGATTCGTAGAATGGCCTGCGTGTCGGCTTTGATGGTGCGAGGCACTAATTTCGCTTGGAGGCCAATTTGAAACGGAGTGGTGACGAACTGGAGGCATTGAAACGACTCGATTCCCAAGGGGCTCGATTTTGAATCGATCGCCGAAACATCGATTTTGCATTTGCCGTGTTCGTCGATTCGGTTTGCGGCGCGTTGCTGAGTAGTTTTAAGCTCAATGATTGGGCTGCGCCGGATGGTGTAGACGCCTTTGTGTAGCGCGGCCCCTTCGACGGTCAAATAGGGAGCGTCGAACTGGTTGGCCGTTTGGCCGACAGCGAAGTCTCGCTGGCTAAGTTCAATCGTAAACGTTTCTTTATCTTTCGCGGCACTCAACGTAGAGACGTTCAGTCGATTTGACTGGCCAACCTTTTTGACCTCCCACGCCCGAATGTTTTCGCCACTGACTTGTTCGACAAGAAACCCATCCGGCAAATTAAAAGTGAACTCGTCTCTTTCGGAGCCGCGAAAATCCAAATCTGCTCGCCACGTCAATCGCAACCCGTCTTCACGAACATCAAAGATCGCTTCGGATTTCGCCGTTAATGTTTGATCGACGGTTTGCGTTGCTGTCGATGGTTTCCACTGAAGTCTTAACGAACCGTCGGCACTCAATACCGTCGCGATCTCTTGGTTGGCCTTGGCTTCGATCGATCGACGATCGGAGTCGGAGTTCAAGCGGACTTCAGTGAGTTCCGGCAGGGACTTTATGTTTAGGCCACGCGTCATGCCAACCGGCAATTTCGCGTTTATTATCCGCCAACCGCCTTGTCTGTCCGGTTTGATTTGGACGGTGAACTCCAGCGTCTTTGTGCCACGGCCTTCGAGGTGCAATAACACCGTGTTTGGACTGGAGGCTTGCTGTTTGCTGGCTTGTTGTCTGTTTGAAATCGTTTGAAACTGAAGCTTTGCCGGTTCTCCATCGACCTTTGCGTCCGCCAACGCACCGCCCATTAGTGGCAATGCAATTGAAACCGGGTCATCGGTTAACACGTCGATCACTAGCTCGCCCTTGATCGAAATGTCATCGTCAAGTGTCAATTGAAGACCGTACTGGGTAGATGAAAGGATAAAGTTGACAGGTGTGCTGTTTTCCTTTGGTTGACCATCGACGTCCGCCTTGTTCATTAACTTCAGATAATGCTCGTAAGGCAGTAGAAGTCGATCGGCTTTTTGGCGTCCCCGAGGATCTTTGGCATCAAAGGGGATGATGATGGCATCGCTCGGCAGTTTTACATCCGGTTCAGCTTGAAGTTCAGCAATCAACCGTTTTAGCTCGGCGGTATCATTAACGACGTTTTGAGCATTGGCTTGGCTAGCCATTCCGACTGAGAAAACAATCAGCAGCAGAAGAAATTTGAATTGCTTTACGACTTGTGTCAGCGATCGCCCCACCAACTTCGCTAGACCAGCGACAACAAAGTAAATCGCTACGAACACCGCAGCTAAGATTGCGAGATCGATGATTGTCCGAAACGTATCAAAGAATGCCCCGACGAGCGGCAAGAGGCTAGCGAGTAATAGGATCGCCACTACAAAAGTCACTTTCGATTTGAATTTGCCATTGGTTAGCGAAACACCCACGGTCGCGATTAAGAATGCTAAGGCGATTGCGATCCAGTTCATTCGAGATTGATGAACAATGGTCGCCGTTAAAACGGGTTGTTCGCCGAGGTTGTAAAACTCAACCGCGTTGCCGGTGTCGGTTAGTTCAATGTCGAGACTTCTCAGGCCGCTCAATGCCCACAGGCTGGCTTTCTTTCCTTTGGTGATTTTTTTGCTTTCTTCTTCGGGGCGGCTTTTTGTAGTGGAACCTGATTTTTTTCGCAAAATCGAATCTTCCAAGGCCTCTATTGGAATGTCCTCCGGTAGTAAATCAAGTTCCACAAGATCCGCTGATGGGGACTCGTCCCAATCACCTGTCGAGCCGGAACCGAAGCCGCGTCCTTTTTCGTAGGCTCCATCGGATCCCGCGGGGGCCATGTTATAGAGTGGGGCGGATCCGGCGACGTCATTATTATTGAACACGCCTCGCCAACCAATCCCGCCACCCAAGCAGTAGATCCAGTCGCCTAGTTGCTGAATCGGTGAAGGTTGGGCGACGAGTTGGTCCGATTGAAACTTGCCGTCGCTGTGTGAAACACTAAACCCGTCTGGCATGATCAAACGCCAGTGCATATCAACCAGCGGAACGGGAATGCCCTGTGCCGCTCCGGTTTCGTTCAACCATAACGATGGGGGCTGTGCTTGGATCTTGCCAACAAAACTAAACGATCGGGCAGGGGACTCGAACACCAGCTGTAGATTGCGAAGTTTGCCGGTTTCGTTTCCAATCAAGCTGATCAGTAATGCTCCGTCTTGGAGTTGCGGCTTGGCGGGTTGTCCGTCCAACTGAACCGACCACAGCGTGGCCTTGGCGGGGAGTT
>CAZKTR010000020.1:0-19848 GCA_964555525.1 uncultured Pirellulaceae bacterium | reverse complement strand
CGATCTGAGTGATACGAGATTGCGTGGCCGCGATCTGAGCGTCCTTTTTGGCCTTGCCCAAAACCCCTGCCGCCATCGCTCCCAACACCGCGATGATGGCAATCACGAATAGCAACTCGATCAGCGTAAAGCCCGATCGCGTTGGTTTAAGATTGTCATGGAAATTAGAATTCATTGAATCACACAAAGGCTATGAGTCTGTTGGTAACAAAATCGCTCAACCGAACGATTGGTTTACTCGAACACTGTATCAAGACGTCCGTTGGCAAAGTTAGTAATGTTGTCGTCTTGCTCAGGGTCAGCATCGCCTGCGGTGACTGGTGGTCTTGACAAGACAAAGGTGTTTGTCTCAGCGGTTGCTTGGGTTTGCCTAGTGACTTGACCGTCCAGACCAGGGCCCATAATCTGAAATGAATCTGAGTTGAAGAACTCAAGAGGATTTGTGGGATCTGTGAGATCTTGAAAGTGATAAGCGTTTCCTGATGCATACGACTTTGAATCTAGGTATAGATAGGCTAGTGAGTCACCTGTGCCTTCAGGCTGGTGATAGGATTTAATGCCAGCAGGATTAGCTGGATCTGCAACCTCTATCTGTTCTGAATTAAAATCGAAGAAAGCATCACGATCAATCGTTACCGCAAGATCGACGTCGTTGACATCCTTGTTGGCGTTGTAAGGCGCCAACGCCGGCATGCTAGTATCTCTGGCAATCGTTGCGTTACCTGAAAGTGGGTACTGTTTACTGGTGCATAGACCAGATAGCCAGAACACCAAACTCGAGTCTAGGTCGAGATTCACTCCAACCTGCGTCCACCATTTAGTGAGGCCAGCGCCACGCTCAGCGTGATTAGGCGCGATTCGATTAAGGTATCGAAGAAAATCAGCTTGGCCTGTACTGGACATTGTGTCGATCTCCAACCCGGGCCCGATTGCAGGCGGGAAAAAACCGTGCTTGGTTTCAAAGCGTTTGACTGCCGCATCCATTTGCACGATTTCATTCTGGATCGTGAACTCCTTCGCTCGTTTCAAAGCAGCGTGAATGAACGGTGATGAAATTGCAACCAAAATCCCAATGATCACGATTACGATCATCAGTTCGGTCAACGTAAACGCGTTACGCTTGGTTCGAGTGGTTACTTGCGGAGTAGTCATGGCAGGCTCCATGGTTTTCAGTTTAAAAGTTGGTGGTCGGTAAACAGCTTTTGGCAAACGCCTAGAGCTGATAAGTTTCAAATTAGTTTTGATAGTGTTTGGGTCTCTCAGCAGGCCGACCCCGAAGGATCGGCCGTTGAACCGTCTGTCGATCTAGCCGCCAGTCAAACCCGAAATAATCGAGATCAAAGGCATAAACAACGAGGCTACGATGAACAACACGATCAGACCGAGGAAAATAATCATCGCTGGTTCGATCATCTTCAGCATGCCCTCGGTCAGCTGTTCAACTTCTTCTTCGTAGTAGTCAGCGACTTTGTACAACATCACGTCCAGTTCACCGGTCTCTTCACCGACGGACACCATGTTGACAACCAAGTCTTCAACGACAGGCTTTTTGTAATTCAAGAAGTACCACGCTCCACTGACCAAGCACAAGAATGCGGACCCATAAGCAACGTAGAACAGCGTGTCAAAATCGTTTTGAACGATCAGCACTGACAGTGGCATCAATGAAATCGCCACCATGAAGAAAAACAACGTGACCGGGTGGAAACTCGGAATCGCCCACTTCTTCATTGGCTCGGCAATCGTTTCACCTTCGCGAATCGAATCGGTGACTTTCGTGTAGACCTTTTCGAACATCGCATTGCCCGCGGTCTCACGGGTAATCGAAAGGCCTTCAATGATCGGCACCCCGGATGAAATCAAAGCACCAAGGGTTCGAGTGGTTCGGGCGAGGTTTGATTTCTCGACCAACTTGCCCAACACCGGCAGTTTGAGCAAGAACAAGTGCCAGCCCATACGACCAGCTTTGAATTTACAAACGATCGAAATGAACAGCACGATCGTGATCGGAATCAGCGGAGCCAAGAACCACATCTGAGTAACTTTGTTCGAAATGTTAATCAGCAGCGTCGTTGCAAACGGCAGGTCGATACCAAATTCTTCGAACATGGTTTTGAACTGCGGAATGATGAACAGCATGATGAAGGTCAAAATACCGATCGTGAACAACACAACCATCACCGGATACAACATCGCACCGATGATCTTGTTCTTGAGTGACTGAGTTCGCTCGCGGAATTCAGCCAAGCGTCGCAGGATGACTTCCAGCGAACCACCGGCTTCACCGGCTTTGATCATGTTCACGTACAAGCGATCGAAAACCTTGGGGACTTTGCTCATCGCTTCCGATAGCGAAGCACCGCCTTCGATCTCGTCGCAGACGTCGATCAAACCGTTTTTCAGCGCACCAGGCTGGGCTTGGTCTTCCAAGATTTTTAGGCTTCGTAAAATCGGCAAGCCTGCATCTTGCAAAATCGAAAGCTGACGAGTGAAGGTCACCATCTTTTTGCCGCCGGCGCCGCCCAGAGCAAACGTCTTGCGGTCTTTGCCAGAAGACTTTTCGGAGCTCTTGGCTTGTTTTTGCACGGAGATCTTAGTGACAAAATACCCCATCGAACGAATGGTGGCTTGCGCCTCGTCCTGTGTGGTCGCTTCGATCACGTCTTTGATTTCTTGGCCCTGTGGGTCCATCGCTTCAAATTGATATTTTGGCATGGCTAATTACGGTGTGAAATAAGGTGTATGTGTTGTGTTTAACTTCTATCGTTGAGACGCCAAAAGCGCTGTTTTATTACGCATCCAATACGGTTTCTCGGACGACTTCATCGATCGTGGTGATGCCGTCAAACATGTACTTGATTCCAATGTCGCGAAGCAGCTTCATCCCCTTGGCTTGGGCTCGAGTTCGCAGTTCATCTGAGTTGGCATCTTCGTTGATCATCTCACGAAGTTCATCGTCCATGATCATCAACTCAAACAAACCAATCCGCCCCTTGTATCCGGTGTTGTTACAGGTCGAACAGCCAGCACCGCGGAAGACTTTTTTGCCTTTGACCTTTTTCGGATCAATTCGCAACTCGAGCAGCATCTCTTCGCTAGGATCGGTTTCTTCACGACACTCAGGACAGATTCGCCGGACCAGTCGCTGAGCCAAGATGGCTTCCACGGTGGCGGTGATCAAGAACGTCGGAACGCCCATGTCCTTCATCCGGGTAACGGTGCTAGGTGCGTCGTTGGTGTGCAACGTGCTAAAAACGGTGTGCCCGGTAAGCGACGCTTGAACCGCGATCTCGGCGGTCTCCAAGTCACGAATCTCGCCGACCAAAATTTTGTCGGGATCCTGCCGCAAAATCGCTCGCAACGCCGAAGCAAACGTAACGCCGATTTCATGGTTGATCGGGATTTGAACGATGCCGTCGATGTCGTATTCAACCGGGTCTTCGGTGGTCACGATTTTTTCATCGACTTTGTTCAGTTCCGACAACGCCGAGTACAGCGTTGTCGTTTTACCCGAGCCGGTTGGGCCGGTAACCAAAATGATTCCGTTGGGACGCTCCATCACTTCGCGGAAGTCGGACATTATTTCCGGCGGCATGCCTACGTTGTTCAAATCCAACGAAACCACACTTCGGTCTAGCACGCGACAAACCACGCTCTCGCCAAACAACGTTGGCATCACGCTCACACGCAAGTCGACGGGGTGACCGCCGATGGTCAGTTCGATACGACCATCTTGAGGCATCCGTCGTTCTGAAATATTCAGGTTCGCCATCACTTTGATTCGCGTGGTAATCGCGAAGGCAAGGTGACGAGGTGGCGGCACCATTTCGTACAGCACGCCGTCAGCTTTGATTCGGATTCGGAACTCGTCTTCAAACGGCTCAAAGTGAATGTCACTGGCGTGGTCTTTGATCGCCAGCAATAACACCATGTTCAACAGTTTTCGCACTGGAGCACTATCGACCAACTCGTTGATGTCGTCGATTTTGATTGGGCCGTCACCGCCAAGGATCTCCGAGGCCGCTTTGAGTTCATCGTCCTCTTCCAAGCCTTTGATCACCGACTCAATGCTCTCGGTATCATCGTTGAAATGCTTGTTGATCGACTTGAGCACTTGAGCTTCTGAGGCGACCCGCAAGCGGATCTCCACTCCCAAGAAGCGTCGCAATTCATCCTGCATCGCGATGTTCTGTGGATCGCAACTCGCCACGGTCAACACGCCGTCCTGAAGCTGCAACGGGATCACGCGGTACAACTGAGCCATCTCGTTGGAGACGAGTTCGCGAGTGTCATCCGGTGGAGTGAATCCATCGATGTCAATGGTCTTCAAGTTGAACTGCTCACCCAACGCCTCAATCAACTGCTCGTCCGTGATCAGCCCCATTTCTTGAGCGACCTGGCCGATCATTTGACCGGGGTTTTGTGCCTGCTCTTCTACCAACATCTCTAAGTGGTCGTCGGTAATGTAGAGCAAGTCAACAAGGATCTGTCCTAGCTTTCTAGCTGCCATCAGGAAACACAATTCAAAAAGGGGAGGGTACGGAAATCTAGTTTGGGGCCTTTGTGTTTTGTTGACTCTAGCCCCAAGCTTAAGCCAACAAAACGAACTTATTCGTCGAACTCTAAATCGTCTTCGTCATAAACTTCTTCGTCTTCTTCGCTCCGGCGGGCCGCAGCAATTCGCTTGGCCAAGCTGTCAGGGTCTTGGGCTTTGCCCAATGCATCTTCCAGCTCAATCTTTTCATCCGCCCAGTGCTCGAACAAGCAATCGTCCATCAGCATCATGCCGAACTTCGAACCGGTTTGGATGGCCGAGTTAATACGGAAGGTTTTGTTTTCACGAATCAAGTTGCCGATGCCAGGCGTAACGACCAACGACTCAAACGCCGCCACACGACCACCACCGATTTTCGGCAGCAGGGTCTGAGCCAGCACGCCAATCAGTGAAGTCGAAAGCTGGGTTCGGATTTGATCCTGCAAGTTGCCGGGAAAAGCATCGATAATACGGTTGATGGTTCCTTGGGCGCTGTTGGTGTGCAGGGTACCAAAAACGATGTGACCGGTTTCCGCCGCCGAAATCGCCGCTTCGATCGTTTCCAAGTCACGAAGCTCACCGACCAAGATCACGTCCGGGTCTTGTCGCAACGCTCGGCGAATCGCTTCGGCAAAGCTCGGCACGTCCACGCCGACTTCGCGTTGGTTGACGGTTGATTTTTTGTGATAGTGATAAAATTCGATCGGGTCTTCGATCGTAATGATGTGATGGTCGACTCGTTCGTTGATGAAGTTCACCAAGCTCGCAAGCGTGGTCGACTTGCCCGAACCCGTCGGGCCAGTGACCAAGATCAAACCGCGAGGACGCATGACCAGTTTGGTAAAAATGTCAGGCACGCCCAAGACTTCTGGCGGCAGCATCTCGTTGGGGATTTGTCGCAACACCATCGCGATGTCGCCACGTTGCTTGAAAATCGAAACGCGGAAACGAGCCTTGTCGCCGTAGGCAAAACCGAAGTCAGCCGACCCCATTTCTTGTAGCTCGCGCTGACAGCGCTCTGGCGCGATAGACTTCATCAACGCCACCGTGTCATCGGACTCCAGTGTTTTGGTTTCTAGCTGACGCAGGCGTCCATGCAAGCGGAAGACCGGCGGTTGCCCGGTGGTGATATGAATATCGCTAGCGCCTTGTTTCACACAAGCTTCAAGCAATTTATCAATCAGGACAGTTGCCATTTCGACTCGTTTCTAACTCTTAAGGATGGATTGAATGGTGTACTTTTTGGTTGCAGCAAACGCCGGGGAAGCCGAGCTTAATAGCCGGGCAGGCCTTAGCTAAATGCTGCGGATTGCCATGCAGTTCGCTGGCACCACAATCGGGCCATTAACACAGCCGGCTTTTGTGATGCCTTGCGGGAAGTGGCCGAAGGTCACTGCCTACCTGCCAAAGCGGCCTCATTGTAATTGAGCCGCAGTAGGGGGCCGGTAGTACGTGGGTCGCCGTGGTGGAAGATTAGAGGCGGAAATCGTGCCCGAAACAGCTGTCACCGCTTTCGGACACCGAAATTGTTGGGCGCCTTGCCGCTCAAGTCCAGAAAATCGTCTACTTTCCAGCACTGTTAACATGAGCTGTTTGCCTAACCACGGTTAAGGCAATGAACCCGTGGCTAGCCCAAAACGGCTAAATCCCGGCGAGACCTAGTGAACGCCGTCGCTGTCGCCTCGCTTGGCAACTCGCATTACCTCGCTAAACGTCGTGAAGCCTTGGGCAACCTTACTCAAGCCGTCCATGTACAGCGTGTCCATGCCGCCCTGGTCGACCGCGTAATCCCGGATCTCCTGAGATGAAGCTTGGCGGAAAATCAGCTCCCTGACACTGGAATCGATCATTAACATCTCATAGATGCCCATCCGCCCACGAAAGCCAGATTTCTGACAACTGGCACAACCCTTACCACGCATAAAGGTCGCAGTCTCGACCATCTCCGGTGGCATCCCGGCCTCACTGATCTCTTGCTCGGTCGGTTTATATTTGGTCCGACACTTGGGGCAAATTGTCCTGACGAGCCGCTGAGCAAGGATCGCCACAACCGAGCTGGCAACCAAATATGCCGGCACTCCCATATCGATCATCCTTGTAACAGCCGTAGGCGCATCGTTCGTGTGTAGAGTGCTGAAAACAAGGTGTCCAGTTAGGGACGCTTGGATTCCCATCGACGCCGTCTCTTGGTCACGCATCTCACCGACAAGGATCACGTTCGGTGCCTGCCGCAACATCGAGCGAATAATGCGAGCAAAATCGAGCCCGATCTTGTGCTTGACTTCGACCTGGTTGATCCCAGGTAGGTAGTATTCAACAGGGTCTTCGGCTGTAATGATTTTGCGGTCCGGGCGGTTTAGGCTGTTCATCGCAGCATACAGGGTGGTCGTTTTCCCAGACCCCGTTGGGCCAGTTACCAATATAATTCCATTGGGACGCCGGATCAGCGAGTGGAACTTTTTGTAAGTTGCCTCACTGAAGCCGAGTTGGCGGACACCGATTTTGATGTTGTCCTTGTCCAGCAAACGCAACACGCAGGACTGGCCTTGATTGGTCGGGATGATGCTAACGCGAAGGTCCAACTCCTTCTCGCCTGTCGTCACTTTGATACGCCCATCTTGCTCGCGGCGTTTTTCGGCGATGTCGATGTCGGCGAGAATCTTGATCCGTGAGATGATAGCGCCGAGCTGTCGTTTCGGAAGGGTGTCACGCTCGTGCAACACTCCGTCGATCCGGTAGCGAATCCGAACTCGGTCTTCGAACGGTTCGACGTGAATATCGGAGGCCCTTAGCTGGACGGCTTCGGTGATCATTAGATGCACCAATCTCACGATCGGAGCACTACTGTCTTCCGCCTCTTCGCCTGATTCATTTTCATCGTCGCGAGTTACAGTAAATTCGATCGCGGTGTCGGTGAATTCCTGCAGAACCGAGTCGGCGGATTCACCTTCGACTTGGCCGTATTTTCGGTTAATTCCCAGCGCAATGGCCGATCGGGTGGCCAATGCGACGGTAATATCACGGTTGAGGATAAACCGAAGTTTTTCAACCGTATCCACGTCCTCCGGGTCGCTCATCAGGACTTTGATTCCACGGTCGGTTTCGTCCAGCGGGATGACATTGTTTTCACGGGCCACCGCTTCCGGCATCAGTTCGATGACTCGCTCTGGGATTTCGACTTGGGTCAGGTCCACATAGTCCATTCGGTGCGCCTTGGCCAACGCTTTCATGACTTCTTCGTCTTTCGCGTAGCCCAGTTGGACGATCACTTGAGCGATGGTCTTGCCAGTTTGCTTAGCTTTTGCTTGGGCGTCGAGAATTTGCTCTTTTGAAATAACCCCAGCCTGGAGCAACTCTTTCAAATACTCGGGAATTTTCTTCTTCGCCATTCTCTTCTCCGTTTTCTGTTTGGTCCCTGGTGTATCGGCTTGGGAAATATCGCCCTTAGGTGATCGTTGCGAGGCTGGGATTAACAATCACTTGCGTTAAGTATAGACGATCCCCCTCGGGGGAAAGTTTTAAGATACGGCAAAAGCAATGAAAATCGCTTCAATTCAGTCCATGCTGCGGGCTTGCAACCAATATTTGGCCGCGGTTTCCCTTAGCTCGTCTGCTTTGTCGTAAAACTGAACCTGCTCGAGTTCGGCGGCCAAGTTCTCTAGTTTTTTCGCCGAGGCCCGCAAAACAGCTTGTGCAACGCTCTTGGCAGGCCTGCTGCTGTGTCCCACGGGTCTGGTCGGAGGCGCTGGTAGGAGGGTTACAGTAGTCGGCGTTTTTTCTTCTTGGGCAGCAAACTTTTTGTAGGAGTCACGGAATTGCTGATTGGGGTTAGCACCGGGCACGACGTCCTTGAGTCTCTCGGCGACACTGCCGCCCATGATCTCTTGCAGCTCCGCAATTTCGTTTAACTCAGACTCAACGGCTTGCTGAGGTGCCAGAGTTTCGGTGATTTGAACGGGAGCTTTTGCTTGCGCTAAATCTGGCTTGTCTTGCGCATTCAGATTCGCTGCGAAGGCAAAAAAAACCATCAGTGGGCAAACTAACCTAAAAAGCTGTGTCGGGCCGATAGTATTGGGCATAGTTCTAGCGATTTTCAAGTACGAACGGTTGGCTTTATCATGCTATAAATATAAGGATTTTTCGGGGTTAACGGAAACCTCAGTTTGAGGCTGTCCATCCAGCTTGGCCGTTTTACACGGGTTTTTGACGATAGTTTCTCTGCGTGATTATGGGCTTATGGGTTTTCGTTGCTACAACACTGCCCCAATGCGCGGTATAATGGAGTGCTTCCAACCGAAGGCGGTTACGCGCTAAAATTTAACGTAACGTTCGCCGATGGGCTCGTCTTGATTTCAGGTTTTTCCACCAAAGCCGCCTTTGACTCTGAACTGAGTTTCAGTTGAAAACGGTATGCGTTGCTGGATCACCGAATCAACGTTTAAGCCATTTTATTTTACAGCCAACGAGTTGAGGCCTGTTTGATGTCTATCTCCAAACGATTTTTAACCTTCGTTTTCACCGCGATCATAGCGTTTTCATTTTTTGCCGCCGGTGAGTTGATGGCTCAACAATACTCTGGCATAGAGATGCCTTCTGGTTACTTTGTGGGACCCCCGCCTAAAGATCCCAATAATAAGAAATTGCGAAGAGAATGGTCGAAAAAATATCAACCGGCGATAAATAAGACCAAGGATGGAATCAAAAAGGTCAAACTAGTCCTCGAAAAAGGTGGCGACGTTAAAGCAGACCCTGAAGCCCGTCAGTTTCTGGAGAAGGTTGTTTTTCCTGCGATGACGCAAACCGACGCCGCTACGTTGCCTAGTTTGGGAGCGAAACGGCAGAAGTTTTTGAAAGATTTCATGGGTAAGGATGTCACTCAACCTGCTCGAGGTAGAATGATCGACTTCACGATTGAAAATCTGCAACAGTACTGCATCGATTCGAGTTTGCATCCTTCTGCGAGATTGAATGCGGTCATTTTGATGAGTCAACTTACCGATCGTCCCTTAATTCCCCGCTCGCAAGCCCCACTCGCATCTGGCAAAGCGTTCGTCGTCCTACAGAAAATCTTCAACGGTGAAAACGAAAAGCAGTTTCCAGAGTATCTTAAAATCGCTGCGTTTTCTGGAATGAAAAATCAATTGGAGATGAATTCCAAGGCAGGAAAAGCCCTCAATGCAAACGTCAAGGCCCCGCTTGTTGATGCAGTGATGAAGATTTTGCCAGTCGAAGTTGACCCAGAGAGTGATGCTGCCGGCTACTGGAAGAAACGCCAAGCCGTTCAGTTTGCTGGAGTGCTTAATGATGCTCAAACACTGCCGGCGCTATCGACAATCCTGAAAGATGATGTTTCCAGTTTTGAACTCAAACTGGACGCCGTCAAAGCCGTCGCCAAAATGACTGCGGGGTCAAAAGCCAACAGTACGGTTGCGGCAGTTTGTGAATTCGCTGCAAAGGCAGTTGGCGGTGAAGCAAATAACATTGCAGCGGCTCGTGAAAAAATGATCCTAGACAATATTCAGCTTGCAAACAATGATCTGATGCAAAGTAATGAGCCGGTCGACTTCCAACCTTTAGAAGAAGATGGAAGTGGGCGCAAGCAAGATCTAGGATCCGATAATCGACCGCAGGCACCAATAATCGAGTTGCCAAACTATCAACTGAACATCTCAAGGAACCGACTCCGTGCGGTGGCGATTTTTTCCTCGCAAGCAATTCGTGCCGTCGGTCGGCAAGGCGGTTTGGATACAAAAGCCATTACCTTGGCCAAGAACACCGACCAAGAGCTGGGCTCATTGCTAAAGAATTCGAATGTCGGGCTCGTTGACGTGGCGGTAAAAGTTCGCCGTGACGAACCAACTCCGCAAGAGAAGGATCAGTTACGTAAAACCAGTTACGTGGATCAAATGATCAAGGTATGCGAGGATTCAGCTAAGACTCTTAAGAGCGAACTCGATCGCTACTCTGCCGAGTAGGGCCTAGCCGATTGTCGCCTTTCGCTCCGAGGGTGACATTTTTTACGCGGCATGTTTGTAGAACCGCCTTTTAACGGAACCGGCGCCCCCTAAAAACAACCTTGGTTGTACATCGGCCCAAGGGGGCTTAGCCAGCTACACTTACTCCAGCCATCTCGATCCCGCCGGCAGGATTGCCTCGCCACCTGGGCGGAACAATTGCGGCCGCTTAGTGAACCGAGGTTCAAATCCGAACCGGAATCCGAAGTTGTCGCGGCTATGATCAAAGTTGAATCCGAATTGCCACAAGAATGATTCGCCAATATAGATCAAGCTGAGCGTTTGACCGATCGTACCGGTGTCTCCAAAGTCGATTTGCCCGCCGGCCTTCATGCCCCACTTGTCGCTCATGCGGTAGCTCAACGAAGCCGACAAAATGTTGCTACTGATCGGACCTTCGATCGTTCGAAAACCAACGTACGCATTGCCATTGCCGGGGCGACTGATGTTGGCACCAAAGCTTGCCGTTCGCAAACCTTGAGAAAAGAAATCAAAGTACCCGTCAGATACAAACGACAGGCGGTCGCCGGCGTACCAACGGAAGTCGTAATCAAACTGTCCAAAATCTGAACCAAAATTGTCTCGGTTGGGCTTGGGAAACAAAGTGGCTTGTGTGTCTAAAGTAATCCAATCAATGATTCGTTGCTGACCGGGCAGGCCACGTTTCGTTTGCCACTTTTGACGCACGCCTAGTTTGACCGCGAACAAGTCGTCCGCGATTTCACTCGACGCCGCCGTCACATTACCTTGAATCCCCGATCGCAGGGCGAAGAAGCGTTCGTCATACCTCAACGGCGTGTCCCCACCCGGCAAAATATTGAAAGTATCGAACGCGAACCGGCGACGGAAGTGTTCCTGAGCGTCGTCGTCCAAGGGGTTGTAAAGTGCCAATTCGTCCAAGTCTTGCGACGCTTCGGCAAAAAACGCATCGACGTCGAAGGATACCTTGTGGGCCAGTCCGTCTACGTTCCACAAAATGCTTTTGATCGACGGATCAACTCGCCAGACCGGCAAACTGGCTCGGATACCCGTTTGCCCAAACGCTCGCACTAAGTCTTCGCCATCGAGGGCTTCTTGCCAATAACTCACATCACCTAACAAATAGGGCACGACTTTGACGGGTCCGATTTGCATCGGGAAATCAATCTCTTGCCGAGTCCCCGCGGTAAAGCCGTCGACGTCGGCCTCCCAAGCCAGTGGATCAAACGAGGCCGCGTCGATGGGGTCGGTTGGCGTGTCGGCTTGTCGCAAGCGTTGATAACCCGCATGCGCACTCGCATGCCAGATCCCTCGATTGTTGAAGACTGGCTCTCCCAATTTAAACTGACGGTACTCGATGCCGCTGGTTTGTGTGAAGAAATCGTTGACCTGCAAGTCGCCGGTTAGGTTGTAGCTGTTGGTGCCCACGTTTCGCTCCAACCAAAACCCGGTCGTCGCGTCTTTGTTGGTATCCCACTCTCGTTCATAAAACTGTTCCAAAAAGTTTCGATCGGAGATGTATCCAAGTTCAGCGCGAAGTTGATAACCCGGTGCGAAGTCGTGGCGGTGCTGCAAAATGGTTCGCCCGCGAATATCTTCCTCGGGAATTAGTGCCGTGCGGCCTCTTCCTAAATTGTCCGTGCCGTCGTCATCGATATACCAGCTCTCATAGAAGCCAGCGGCGCGTCCGGGGATTCCAAACAGTCCGTCTCGCTGGTACTTGAACTCGCTGCCAAGCGCTAAACCTCGCTCGGACAAGTAATCAACATTACCAATCCACTCGGTTCCGGCTGCTGGCTGGATACCGAGCACTTGATATAGATCCCAGCCCGTGCGAATTTGCGTGCCGAAAACACTGTCTGAGTTGATATTAAAGCTTTCCAAGTACAGCGTTGAATTGCCCAGCGTGGTTTGGATACGCGGCCAAGCAAATACTGGCACTCCGCCGGCGTAAATGCGATTGCGCTGCCCGTCCAACGTAAAGTCCGTCGTTGGCGCGTCGCGCTGGAAATTGGAAAGGCCGTTACTCAAGTTCGTTGCCGCAACCCCAGTCGTCGGATCAAAAACAGGTGCGACTTGGGTTTGCCGCAAATTAATTGACTCCGACTGAAGCCAATAACGAGGTACACCCAGTCGGCTAGTCGTCACGGCTGTCCCGTAGGCCTGTATTTCGTTCTCGCCCAGTTGTTGCACCACATCCGCTTTAACGCGGACCGGCCCGTTAATACCACTCACGTTGGTTCGCATGTCCGCTTTTAGAATCGTTCCTCGTTGCGACTCTACATCGTAGAACATGCGTTGAGCGTTGATGATTCGGGTCCCCTTGCTAAAGATCACGTCCCCTTCCAGATAGAACTGATTGCGACGAGTCCCGTCAGGCAGGGTGAGTTGCCACTGCACGGCATTGTCTGCGGTCAAGTAGAGCTTGCGATCAGTATCACCTTGAAAGGCTCGCAAGTCGGAGATCTCAGGCGTTTCTATCGCCAAGCGAATCCCACCTGTTAGTAGCGTGACTTTTTCGTTGGGGTTATTGGGGTTGATGAAGTTCTTCAAATTCAAATTGAACGACGGATCACGGCGAGACAAAAGAATCTTGTAGGGAGAACCGCCTTGGGTTAACTGTCCGCCGGCCTGAGCAGGTGTCGTCGTGGCCAAGCTAGGTGCGAATTGAGGTGCTTGATAACCGACTGGCGGAACCGCGGTTGCTTGTCCGGTGACTGGGTTGACGACCAACTGTGGTCGTTGGGCGACGCCGCTACGGCTAGCGAACTGATTGTCTTCAACCCAAACTTGCCCATCGCTAGTCAAACTACCGCCTTGGGGGTTGATTGGAAATGACTGAAAGAACCCGGCCTGATAGACGGGGGTCGTTTGGTTCTTGGTGCGAGCTTGTTGGGCTCGGTTGAACAGCGTCGGCGGGCTGGCAGTTAGTTGTTCAGATCGCCTGCCTAAGTCAACCGTCCCCGTCGTTTGCAAACGACCATACCATGCATGGTCTTTGATGCGGCCGGAGGTTTGATTAGGCCCAGCTTCGGCAAGGTCGACAGTGACATTCTGTTCTAGATAAACCAACACTTGGTGTGGTTTTTCCGATAGATCGTTGCCGGGAATCTCGATCCAAACGATCGCTTCACTGGCGGTGGCGACGAGTGTTGCTTGTTGGATTTTTACGTTGCCGCGCAAATGTAAGATTTCAAAATCGTCTTCGACCCAGTGCTTGATTTGATCCGCGTCGATAGAGACTGAATGCGTCGATTTAGGAAGCTCGAAGGAGATATTCTCTTCGAACGATTGGCCGAAAGTTGGTTCCCTACGGGGCGCCTGACCGAAACTAGCTTCACTAAAAATCGGCGATGTGTCGCTGGTTGAAAATGGAGTTTGCGGTGCTTGTGGGCAGGCGAATAGGGAATTGCTTGCTAGTAGCAAGCAACTGGCCAGCAAAATGGCAGTTATGCGAGTGGTTGTGGCCCCAATGGCGGCGGTTTTTCGGCGCGCTTTTCTAAGACGACAGCGGAGACGCCAACGATTTCTAGTGCGATCAAATTTTGCAGCAGTCAGATTCAAGTTTGGTTGAATTCAAGACGATAATGTTTGGTTAGGCCAATCGCCAATCACACAAATTGGGAATTCAGGGCGGCGGAGTATAGAAGGGGCGGAAAAACACGGCAAGCGAGAAGCTGTTGCCAGAGAAACCAAGCATTGCCGTATCAACGAGTGCTAGCATGCCCTGGTCATTGCAGCGAAATCCAAAACGCAGAGCGTTCTAATTACAAGCTCGACGCGCAAGCGAGTACATCACAATACCCTAAAAATGCACTCGCTTGCGCGTCGAGCTTGTATTCGCGCAACTTCAAAACGCGAAGTTCCCCCCCGCCGCTACATCACGCCGCTTCTTCAGGACTCAAAGCAGCGGTCAATCCAATAATCTTGTCGGCAAACTCTGCCACTGGATCGGCGGGATATCGTTCACGGATTTGGCGGCCCGCCCGTTGGCCCATTGCTTGCCATTGCTCCCGTTTCTGCCACGCCCGCTCGAGCGCGTCGTCGACAAGATCAACCGTTGCCCCGGCGGCGATAAAGCCCGACTCGTTGTCGTCGATCAATTCACGATTACGACCGATGTCGGTTGAGATCGCGATGCGTTGACACATCATCGCTTCGATCACCACCAAAGGTGCCCCTTCGTATCGCGATGGCAATAGCAATGCATGGTTTTCGCGCCAAATATCCTGCACGTCACGTTTAAACTCTTCAATCACCAACTGCTTTTGCAAGTGATGTAGTTTGATCAGTTCTTCTAATTGACGTTTGTTACCTTGATCGTGCCCGTAAAACGAAACCTTGATGTTGCGGTTTCGCCATTTGGGTTGCTTAAGCGCGTCTACGACCAAATCATGCCCTTTGGACTGAAAGTGAATCCGGCCAACGAGTGCCACATTAAACGTCTCGTCGGTCGACGGCCATTCGGGGTCTGCATCGATCGGCACGTTAAACGGATTGGCGATGATCTCTGCATTTTCAAACTTCATCGCGGTGTTGTTTTGCAGCTTCAATTGATTTTCTTCAGAAACAAAAAACACTCGTGCCGCGTTTTTGTACCACCGTCGATATTCGTCAATTTTCTGCCCGGGAATGAAAAAGAAGCTGCTGGCGCACTGCACGTTGATGCCATAAGGGATCCCCATTTCAATGCACTTGTCGGCAATCTCCATACGATCAGGGTGATACCCCAACGTAATCAAAACAGCGTCTGGTCGCTCAGTCTCTAACCATTCTTTCGGTTTCACTTTCTCAGAAAAAAGTGACTTCACCGCTTTCATTTTACGTTTCAAGAAACGCTTCTTGGGGGCCTTGGGCTGTTCGCGTCGCCAGACCGTGCCGCCTCGCTCTTCAAGTTGCTCCAGTTGATGAGCTTTATAAGGCCACCACTTGTAGTTGACCGTGACTTCGTGATTCTGGTCTTGGAGTCTTTTGGCTGCAAGTTGCCAGAGCACTTCGCTACCACCCCAAGGCATACCGTTCATGCACGAATAAAATCCGAATTTCACAATCGCGTCCAAGATAAAATACAAGCGTCGGTAACGTTTCTGTCTGTCGTCAACGGAATCATCACAGACAAAAGCTTACCAATCCTGAGCCGATTCTCCTATTGGGCAGAGCGAGTTAGCGATGTTGTCGCGGAAATAGTTCAGGCTGATACTGCGCCCAATCGCTATTCGCTTCGTATCCTGCCTTGGTTAACACTCGACTGCGATGTTTTAAAGCTGCAACTTTTGAATATTTACGCAATCACCTTTAGTGCGAAGACATGGAGCTTGAAGAGAAATAACACTCCTAGCCCTTTTATTTATTGTTCGCTCGTTTTTTTGCTTTCTCAAAAACTACCTTGAGAGACTCTGGAGCCAGAAGCTTCTCTAGTGATTTCGCCAATTTAATTATCGTTGGCTTCACGTCTTTGTCTTTCAAGCCGCACTCTCGAACATCGAGCGACTTCAGATTCGGAAGATTCTGCAAGCCATCGATCGACTTCAGATTGTCGCCGTGTATTAACACCAAAGCCCTAATTAAATCGAGTTGATGGATTCCTTGACAACTTTCTAATTTGTCTGAACTCGTAATATTCAGCTCGGTTATTCCGGTCACCGATTCAAACGCGGTGAAGTCGGCGAAGTTCGCTGAGCTAAATAAAGAAAACTCAGTTTTCGGCGCCGCAAAATCACAGTTCGATACTCTAGTGATATGGGGTCCATTAGAATAATTAGAAGAAATGCAAATTGTTTTCAGTGCAGGCAATTCTGTCAGGCCGTTAATTTCGTTCAAATTTTTGCAATTTGAGATAGTGAACTTTTCCAGCGCTAGGCTACCTGCAAGCCACGACAGTTCTGTCAGGCCGACGCATTCTGAAATATCAATCCGACGCAGAACATCCGTGTTCACAACAGCACGAAAGTCAGTCACCTTCGGTAAAGAACGTATCGCTACGCGTGTCAATTTGGCTGGCTTGTTTTCTTTTTCGAAGAAACCATCAAAAGAACTTAGCTCCGGAAGATAATACAGACTCAAATCACGCAACGATTCGAATTCCCCAAGTGAATTGATCGTACGGAGATCGCGACAGTTTCCTAGAGAGAGAGAATGCAAATTTTCGCATCCACTCCAACCCTTGAAAGAGGTAAACGTGCAATTAGTAAATGACATTTTCTTTAAACCCTTGAACTGTTTGGCAAACTCGATCGCCTCAACGCCCACACCCTCGGTAGTAAATTCTTTGCCCGTTGCGAATAAGGCAGTAGCCGACGGGCGGGCCACAATATCTTTCGTGAGTTGATTCAGCCGGATACAAAAACTAGAGTTGCTTTTATGTCTGAGGTAAACACTCCCTTTCCATCCGGCGTAATATCTAACAAATTCCACCCGAAAGTTCTTGGAGAGCAAGTCCCAAAAAGAATCATCCACATCTAAATAGTCTTTAAAAT
The DNA here is from genome assembly GCA_964555525.1 of uncultured Pirellulaceae bacterium. Classification (GTDB taxonomy): domain Bacteria; phylum Planctomycetota; class Planctomycetia; order Pirellulales; family Pirellulaceae; genus Mariniblastus. The sequence continues at coordinate 2,845 of CAZKTR010000020.1, read as the reverse complement.
TCAATAAGGTTTTTTTTCCACGCTCCCTTTCAGCAAACGCGGTGATACTTTCTTCGGTCAGCTGCAATGGCCCCTCGAAGCTGAGGAAATACAAGTTCGGGAATTTCTGCAGTGCTTTTTGAGGGGTTAACTCCGTTGCATTGGTTACCGTCACATACTTGATTTTGGTTGTCACTCGAATTGGAACTTGGTCGATTTCGCTATCGTCAAGCAACAAACTATCTCTGTAATCGAACCGGACATCGAGATTCGGGCGTTTTTCAAAAACCTGAATCGCCCGCCAATCCATCGATGTCTTTTTCACATCGACGACTTTAAGATTTTCATGTTCGACTAAGGGGGACGCACTGGCGTTGGTTATATGGTTTCCCCAAATCGCTAGTCGCTCCAAAGGCTTGTGTTGGCAAATTTGCTCGACGTCTTTGTCCTTTACACCGCATCGTTCGAGGTACAAACGTTTTAGGTGAGGTAGTTGTTCGAGGCAATCTAGATCTCCTGGCTTGATGCCTCCCGCACTACGAAAAGAAAGCGACTCGATGTTTTCCGTTTCGCCTTCAGTGAGGAATCCCTTGAGCCAGTTGGGCAGGTTAGAAGGGGAAGTTTCAACTTGGGCGCCTCGTGCCAACAATGGGCGAACCGCATTCCACTGAGCACGAACTGGATTGAGAACGATAGTTCGGAGGCCGAGTCCCACCGCAACAAGAGTCATTAAAACAAGAGCCCCACGCAATGAAACCTGCTTAAACCGGAAACGTTTTCGCTTAGGATTCGCTCTGGTTGGGTCTTGGGGATTCATTTAGGTCGCCTACAAGCAATAAGTCAACTGTTCGGGAAGACACTGTACCCAGTCATCATTCGCTTCGTATCCAGTCTCAATCAATTGTTTGCCAGCAATTTTCAAGAACAGTTTCGCGTCTGCCTGAGTGAAGTAGTTTTTCCAATCGCCAGCGATGCCTTTACGAGCCTTCGCGGTTGGGCTGTCGTTATCGCCAGCGGATCGTCCGGCCATCGCATCAAAGGTGGTCGCTTCCCGACATTGCTTCCGAATACTGGCGGAATCTTCAACACCCAAGCCCTGAAAAACACTTCCGATCGCCGAATCAAAATCGGTTTTCAGTTGCTCGTAAGTGACCCGCACATCCGCCGGGCATTCTCGAAATGCATCCACGGTCTCGGCCCAATTGTTCGCCCAACGCTCGATCACTTGATCGTCAAAGAAACGTGTCAGTTGCATTCCCGGTTCGCGATCACAAAAGAAACGATAGCGATCCGTCCCGGCAGCATCTTTAAGCAACCAGTCGAACGTGCCGCTGGTCAACACGTCCCGGCCATCGCGAATCAGCAACACGATTTTGGACTCGGGAAACAACCGCCGGATCTCGCCAACGACCATCGCGGCAGTGCCGGGGTAGGGCGTGATCTTATCGACGATTATTTTTTTGCCCGTTCGGTTCATTGCAAAATGCATCATAAAACGAATGAACGACGTTTTGAAATCTTCCACGAATCCGTCGTAGTCGCGGTTCATGAACTGGTGAAAGTAGTGCATCCCAAACGCACTGGCGTACTTGTCCAACGTAATCCGCGGCGCAGTCGATCCATCGTTGTTCTGCCAAACCTCGCAAAAGTTCCCAAACAAACGTTGCTCGGTGCCGAACAGTTCGCCGTGGTGATTCAGTGCCGTGGTCAACCAAGTCGAACCGCTACGCGGCGCACTGACGATGAAGTGTAGTTGAGGTTCATCCATCGATTTGCCATTGGTGGTCGAGTTTGACGGTACCTAAAATTCCGTAGCCATTTGCATCAGTGGGCGGGCCGACGATCCGGAAATTGCCTCGCAACGAACCGCGATGATAAAAATCGATCGTCTCGGGCCCATACAGCGAGATGTTAAAATGATAGGCCCCGATCATCAACGGGATTTTTGGGAAGCTGATGCTGACGGTACAACCGCCTTCGGGGACATCGAATTTGACATCTTGGTAGGGCGTTGAAACTGAACAGAGCACGCCGTGCACAGGCGATCGCAACGCCACGATTAGTCTGGCGTTTTTAATCAGCTCATGCGAGTTCAAGCGAATCCTTACTTTGACAGTTTCACCCGTTTCAAACTCTTCTTGGACTTCGCCGTTTTCATTAAGCACATCGACATCTCCGATACTGGCCACGTGCCCAGGCAAATCTGCTTTGGCCGCCGCAGTTCGATCACTCGCACCCAAGACTTGTTCGTACAACGAGCAACCAGTTTCTAAATCGCCGTCATGGATGATCTTCCCTTGGCCAAACACGACCGCTCGATCAGCCACGCGTTGCAGCATCCCGACCGCATGTGTCACTAAAATGATCGACGATCCCTCTTCGGCCAGTTTGTTCAAATGAGCAAAGCACTTCATACGAAAACCAACGTCGCCCACGGCCAGGACTTCATCGATGATCAGCAGTGTCGGTCGCAAATTCGCCGCGACCGCAAACCCTAGTCGGACTCGCATACCAGTACTGTAAGTTTTGATCGGGTCGTTGATAACGTGGCTCAGTTCAGCAAAATCGACAATGTCATCGAACACACGATCAACTTGCTTTGCACTCATCCCCAGCACGGCCGCGTTGATGTAGATATTTTCGCGGCCGGATAAAATTGGATTGAAGCCAGTCCCCAATTCGATCAGCGCACCGACTTTGCCCGCGATCTTGATCTCACCGGAGTTAGGGCGGATCAAGCCATTGATCATTTTGAGCATCGTACTCTTGCCGGCGCCGTTGGGCCCGATCATTGCCACGCACTCGCCACGCCGAACTTGAAACGTCGCGTCTTGGACCGCACAGAATTCGCCCGGACGTAACTGGC
>CAZKTR010000019.1:0-20073 GCA_964555525.1 uncultured Pirellulaceae bacterium | reverse complement strand
GCAATGGTTCTTGCTCAGCCTCAGCAGCTGAATTAAGCATTACGCTGTCAGAAGCCGCCATCGGCAGTCGATCCGTTTTAGTAAAGTAATAGGCTCCGCCGAGCAACAAACCCGCCAAGCCTGCGGCAACGGCAATTTTAATCCAGTGAGCAGTGGATCCCGAAGAAGGACGATAGCGCTCAACCGCAACCGAGGGGATGACGTTGTCAGCGAACGAATGAACATCGGTGTTGGCTGATTCAGCTTCGGCCAACAGTTTGGCTTTTTGTTCGGGCGAAAGCTGCAATGATGGTTCGGCTTGGAACACGCTCGTGATTGTTTCAGTGGCTGCACGAATATCGGCAACCGCAGCGCGGAGTTCGGGCGACGACTTAAGAGCCGCTTCGATCTGAGCGACTTCACTAGGCGCAAGTTCTCCCAGCACATAGTCGGTCAATCGAGGATCGTTGGGTTCAATCATTGGGTCGCGAGTGTTCATGAGGGTTGCACCATCTGTTGACGGAGTTTGGAGATGGCGGTGTGCAAGATGAAGCCGACGTTAGTGCTGGTGAGTTCCATTATTTTTGCGATCTCTTTGTAGCTGAGCCCACCATGGAACTTCAGCCGCAAGACTTCTTGTTGTCGTTCAGGCAGTGTGGCAATCTGTTTCAATAGACCGCTTGCGGCTTCGGAAGCTTCCATCGCTTGGCTTGGCAATGGTGCTTCCGCAACTGGCTCCAGAGCTGATGAGCTTCCTTGATTGTCGATCTCGGGCATTTGTTTTACTCGCGATTCTTTGCGGATCACGTCGATCGCACGGTTGCGGCAAACGGTGTACAGCCACTGTGGCATGCGTTCTTGCAGTTCCGGTTTTGCACTGCGACACAGTTGTAAGAAAGTGTCTTGAACAATGTCACGGGCCTGATTCTGATCGCGAACAAAGTGCAGCGCATAGCGCAGCAGCGGACTTTCGTACGCAAGGATTGCTTCTTTGATCCAGTTGTCGGAATCCGATTCAGCCAATGTTTTTCCGGTGTACTCGTTAAGTGTGTTGATGGTCTAACGGGCCAAGAGAAACTTTATTAGAGCAAAGTTTGGCATGTTTTGTAATTTCGTTGACGAATTGGTTTTTAGCGGGTTTAAACAGGGTTTTGGTGGAAAGTCCGTAGCTACCTTCGCCAGAAGGTGGGAACAATGAGGGCCTCCAATGATGAGTGATGCCGCTTCCACGCTCTGGCGAGCGTAGCTACTAATTTCGTATCGCGAATCGTTTCGGGAAAGCCGCGGTGATGATCCAAACAAAACCAGAAGCGATCGCACACAAAACGATCGTGATGGCCAGGATAGCAAACAACGGTCCAAGAATGCCGATCATGCCTTCGACCATGCTGCCAGAATCAGTACCTGTCGCGGCCAAGCTGCCGGTGAACAACAGCAACCCGCCACCCACCAAATAAACGCCGCGCGAGGCGCCTTCGTAATCGCTGGGGCTGGGCGCCATGTGCCCGCCTACGCACAACACCAGATAAACAAACAGCCAGAACCGACCCGTCGTCCAGTTTTTGGCTGCGAAAATTTCTTCTCCGACCGACCAGATAATCGTGGCCAATTGGTCCTGTGGCCCGTTTAGTTTTGCCTCTTGCGAAGCCGCATACGCTCCCTCGATGGCGTTTGGGAAAAACAACCAAAGCAATACGACCAATACCAATGACCCACCCATCAGCGGAGCAATCCCGATGAAAAAATTGCCGAGCTCTTGATACCAGTTGCCCGCTTGGAATGAATGCCGGACAAAACCTAATCGCCCAGATCGCTTATCGGGCTCGAACAACGCGATCTCGTCGATTTTGTGATGGAACACTCGGCACATCAAGGCATGCGACAATTCATGGATCGGCGTGCCCAACCACCCCGTGCAAAGCACGCTATTCCACCCAAATCGCTCGGCCAAACGGGTTTGGATCAATCGCTCTAACAGGTGAATCACGATTGCAAACAAGGCAAAAGGCGCCAGCAGAATCGCCAGCAGTTTGATTGTCTCGATCGCCAAGTTCACAAAAAGAGTCCTTCTGTTCCAAAATCGCGTCGTCTGGTAAAAACTAAGGCCCAAAACCTCAGTGCCTTCAATTTGACATCATGAATAAACCACGACAAGTCCAGCGCAGCGAACTTAAGCCTGGCGATACCCTCTGTGACTATTGCTCAGCCAAGTGCTGTCGGTATTTCTCGCTATCGATCGACCGCCCCGAAACTGCTGCAGATTTTGATTATCTACGCTGGTACTTGCTACACGAACACGCCACCATCTTTGTTGAAGACGACGATTGGTATTTGTTGGTCCATACGAAATGCCAGCATTTGCAATCAGACAATCGTTGCGGAATTTATGAGACTCGACCAAAGATTTGCCGGGATTACACTACCGACCAATGCGAGTACGATGACAGCTATACTTTTGATCGTTATTTTGAAACAGCCGAGCAAATCGAAGAATACGCCAACGCTCGGTTTCACGACATGAGCAACTTTCGCAGTCCGCGACCAAGATTGAACGTTATCCAGTAACCCCCGATCGTACAATCGATTGGCAACCCTACAAGCAAACCACTCAACAAGCCCGCTCATGTCAAACTCTTTAATCACGCCGCGTACGATGAGCGGCTTCCGCGATTTTTTACCCGAGATGATGATCCCGCGCGAACGGTTGATGGAGACCGCTCGGCAAGTCTATCGCGCGTATGGGTTTTCTCCGATCGACACGCCGACCTTGGAGTATGCCGAAATTTTGACCGGCAAAGGTAGCGATGAAACCGATCGACAGATGTACCGATTTCAACACGGCAAGCACGACGTCGCGATGCGTTTTGATTTAACCGTACCCCTGGCAAGATTCGTGGCTCAACACCAAAACGATCTTGGCATGCCGTTCAAGCGTTACCACATCGCTCCGGTATGGCGAGGCGAACGTCCGCAAGCTGGTCGCTTTCGCGAGTTTGCTCAATGTGATTTTGATACGATCGGCACAACTTCAATCGCCAGCGATATTGAAATCGTGATGGTGATCAACGATTTGATGCGCGCGATTGGATTTGAGAAATTTTCGATCCGGATGAACAATCGGAAAGTACTCAACGGCGTGCTGGAGAAATCGAACTTGGGTGATCACAGCGTCGCGGTGTTGCGAGCGCTCGACAAATTAGCCAAAACGAGTCGCGACAAAGTCAAAGCCGAGATGGCAGAAAACACCGGCGCTAGTGATCAGCAGTTGGATCAAATCTTGCTGCTGGCTGAAATCAAAGGCACTGCCAACGAAGTGCTAGAGCAATTGGTTCCGCTTTGCAGTGGCAACGAACTGGCGGAGCAAGGTCGCGAAGAATTGGCGCAGATCGTAGCGGCAACCGAAGCCGTTGGGTTTCCAGAAGGAACGCTGTCGATCGATGTTTCGATTGCTCGAGGTTTGGATTACTACACGGGCACGATTGTCGAAACGTTTTTGGACGACCTGCCAGAGTTTGGTAGTGTTTGCTCGGGTGGTCGCTATGACAACCTTGCGCAGCTATATACCAAAACTGAATTGCCCGGCATCGGCGCTTCTTTGGGTTTAGATCGGTTGTTGGCGGCCATGGAAAAATTGGACATGATCCCGCCTGTGAAAACTCCGGCGGATGTGCTGATTGTGTTCTTTGACAAATCCCAATTGCACTACTATCTGCAGTTGGCTCGGGATCTACGTGCGGCTGGTTTGGGCGTTGAACTCTACCCCGAAGCCAAGAAATTGAACAAGCAGTATAAGTACGCCGACCGTCGAGGATTTGCTGTGACACTGATTGCTGGGGGCGATGAGGTTGAGCGAGGAATCGTACAGGTCAAATGGATGGCCGATGGAACGCAAGTAGAATTGCCCGTGGCTGATGGCGGTAAGGAAATCGCTCAGTGGATAAAAAATCGGCAAGGCTAAGCATCTCCGTGGTCTGGGCCGTTCAAATCACCGATTGAAAAAGTCGGTGTCCCAAATACAATGGTGAGTCATTCAAATTTAATTCCAACACAAACGATAAAACAGGACTGCAGCAATGGGTGGAGGAGACTATTACTTAGAATACCTGTTGGTGGCTGTGTTTGTCTTTCTTGGTTTGCTGTTGGTTTGTGTGCCACGTCCTCGCAAGCGAAGCATGTTGACGCCTGAGCAAGAGGCGAAGGAAAAGAAGAAGCTAAAAAAGAAAAAAGCTCACGCTGCCAAAAAAATGAAAGCCGCTGGCAGGTAGTCCTCCTCGAAACGCTGATGTGAGACTCGCTAGAAGCAAAGTGAAAAGTCGTAGGTAGCTGGCCATTAAGAAAAACACCACACTGCGCAAGCGATCATCTCAATCGGGTTGCTTCTTTTTGTTGACCACCGGGTTGATATTGATCGGGTTGTTGATATTGAATTTTATCTTTGTTCGAACTTTCTTCGGTTCGAACGTTATGAATATCGATATGGGTATTTTTAACGCAATTCAGTTTGTGTTACCGATCTTGTTGGTCTTCATCGAGTTCTGGGTATACGATGCGATGGTTGATTACTTTCGATATCGCAATATCGAATCGTTAAAAGAGCCTGAGTTGCCGGAAGAGCAGGATGATTAGGGCAGTAGCTACAATCGCTAGAAGGTGGAACAACAGGCTTGACTGAACAGCCTAGATCTTGCGGGCAAGACAGCCTCATAGGCGAACGGCGGCGATAGTCCACCCATACTTAGCCGCCGGGCGATAGCCCACGGTTCTTACTAGCAGCTGAAAACCGTGGGCTATCGCCCTGCGGCTCATAAAGCCTGGCGAGCGTAGCTACTTAGCCTTTTTGATTTTGATCTTTGCTGACCCAGCCGCGATTCCATCGGCGCCGGACATGTAACAAGTGATTACGCAATCACCATAAGCAAAGTCTGGTATTTCAATTTCAGCCTCGAACTTTCCTTCCACCATCGAGGCGGTTTGTTCAACGCACACTAAATCTCGTGCTTGGTCATAAGCCACTTGGAATTTGGCGAGTTCTGTCGGCGTCGAAGCGAACTTGCGCCGGCGTTTGAAGCGGTGTTTGATCCGGTCGCGTTGGTAGCTAATACGGATTTGTAGTGGCCCGGATCCTTTGTGCGTCTGATGATCGATCGAGCCCGATAATTTAATTGTATCCCCGGCCGTCGCAGATTTTGGAGCACTAACGTCAATCTGGTCCGCACGTTGGACTCGCAACAAAGGATCGCCAAGCAACTGCATCAACTGAACATGATCAGTGCACTCGTCCGCGAATTTTTTATCTGGTAGCAACGTCTTAGACATCGATTCAATCAACTTGCGGAAATCTTCGAATTCTTTGTCGCCACGGATCATTTCAAGTTTGGCTTTCAAGATCACCTCGCCCAACGTCTCTGCCGAACCATCGAAGTATTCGTCCAGCATCGCCATCGACAACAGTCCCATTCCCCCAGGCATCGTGACTCGACTGCCGCCAATGGTGGCGATCGGACCGTTGGGTTGTCGAAGCATCATCTCGCCCAAGCAGTCGCGGTCCCCATCAAAGGCATTGGTGTAGCATGCGAGAAACACGGCGATGGGATTGCCCGAGCGGCAATTGATTTGCTGGACGTTGGACTGGTTCAAAATCGAATGAGATCCATCGGGCACATGAATTTTATCCAAGCGGCAGCGGTCGCCATGACCTATGTAAACCCAAAACAAACAGCCCTCGTTGAAACGCTCGACTGCGGATTCGGCAAAGCGTTCGGGGTTGGGGCAATAGGGGCTATTCCAACTACCATAAGTCATTGAAGTTTGGTGGGTTTCGGGGACCATCTCCGTGATGACTTTTTTGGCGACTTGTTCGATCAGTTGGTCCACCAACTGGCCAAATCCGCCGACTCCGGCGATTAGATTTATTCGCATTTTCCAGGGGACTGCGTTGGAGTTTCCGCGAGTCCGATTTGCATTGACCGCTTGAGTTTCATATGCGATCACGCGCTGTACAAATCGTGTCAGTTCAGCGGCACTGTCGACCGGGATTCTGCCCACGCCAATGTCTGGTAGGCCATCGCCGTCCAAATCGGCATACGGATTGTCAGTTGCGATGTCCGGTTCGGCGCCCAGTTTGTAGGTCGCGAGTGAAAGCACGTACTCGGTGGGCACCAAGTGTTTGGGGTTCGCCTTTTGATCATAGGCATCGCCAATCAAAACTAGATGGCGGAGTGGGTGCTTGGCGGCAACGGTTGCAATCTGTTGTTTGAGTTCTGCTGCCGTTGATCGTGGCGCCAACACTTCAATACGGTGGCCTTGCTGGCGGCGATAGCTGAGCCAAGGTGTGAGGGCGTTTTGAAACGGTTGCGGACAAAAGACAAGCGTGTCGATCTTTGTTGCAACCGCTTGGTCTGTAGGTGGACTGGTTGGAATGGTTTCGTTTTGAAACGCTTGGGCGGATGAGCACAAGCCGCATACGACCAAACCGATCAGTGCCAATTCCCAGCACCAACGCAGACGACTCATTGCTTGATACCCTTGAACACATCGTCGATTGATTGTGGCCCGGCGGGAAGGGCACCTTGGGGCGCCTTGGGTTGCCCGGGGACTGGTTGACCCGCACCAGGTTGGCGGGGAACCGCCGGTTGGGCTCCAGGTACTGGCTGCGGTGCTTGAGGTGGTCTACCCTGCCCGATTCCGGTATTGCTTGGCCTCTTGTCTCGGATTTTTGGTTCGGAATTGTCTGGAATACCAAGGTACATCGATGAAGCCCAGAAGAATGGGTGTTCCCCTTTAATGGCGTTTTCGACCTTGCTGGGTCTTAGTCGTGGTTCGTTCTCCAAATCCAAATCCGATTCACGAACCAATTGGCGAGCCTGAGCCAGTGCGGCGAAGTTACCTTCGGATTTAAGTTTAACGGCGTAGTTACCAGAGAGTTCAAAACTGGTTTTGCCTGCTGTGTTCCAACGACTGATCAAAATAGTACGACTTCCAGCGGCCATCAAACCCATCGTCGTCAAAAACATATCACCGCCAATGTTATTGCCGCGGATTCCGATTCCTGGTGATTGATAGCCAGGCAAAATCATGTGCTGTGGTGCGCCCCACGGTAACTTCATCCACGCGTGTAAAGAGCCATCGTCTAATTTTTGCTGTTCGGTCGATAACGGTGCGGTTTGTAGTGGGCCATTTTTGGCCGATCGGATGAATGTCCAAGCGAGCAGTTGATCGATCTGGGCTCCCCAAAGGCTACTAGGTTGCCGGACCGACTTCCATTCTTGGGCTTCGGGTAATGGATCAAGGATCTTTTCATATTCAGCGGTTGCCAGTTCAGCGTCTGTTTTGGGAGACAGATTGCCGGTCAAAACTAGCAAGTTCGAAAGGTCTTGTACTGGACGTTGTCCGCCAAAAGCAAGGCTGGCCGTTGGGCTGTAGCGAATGTTCACTTTCTCGCTCAACAATTTTCTGTCTCCGTCTGGCCCCACTAATAGCGCTTCAAAAGGCAAGTACCACAACGCGCCGTCGGGGACGATCACGATCTCTTTGACGCCAGACCATTGATCGGTAAGCACTTTGGAAAATAGTTGGTCGGCAATTGCTTTGGAGTTCTCTTGCCAGTCTTGGCTAGTGATTTGCTTGACGTCCACCGACGCTTGATTGCCGCCAAGATCTTTAAGCCATTGTGAAACCCCACGATGCATATCCCGATTTTTGATGAAGTTGACGTATTGCAGAGACTTTTGATTGATCAAGAAAATATGATAGCCACTGCTGGTCGCCATCGTGAACAAAACCATTTGATCTGGTCGCATCGTGTAGCGAATCTGAGTCTCGGAGTAGCTCGGCGGGAAAACCATCTCCGCCGGTTCCCGTCGCAGTGACATGCTCGCAAGAATGGTTTCTTGAGTGACCGAAAGCTGAGCCAGTTCTTTCATCAGTTTGGTGCGTTGAATGTCGTCTTCTGATTTTGGTTCGGCGTCCAAGGGGATTTCTTTTAGTTTTTTAGTCAGTTCTGCGGCCTGCTGGATTGATGCTTTGTAGTTCGGGTTGCGAGCCAAAAAGTTCGTTCGTTGTTTTAAAGCCGATGGCGAAAGTGCCGAATCAGGCGCGTGCAGCAACCAGCGGAAGGCCATCAATCGGCCACCCATCGGCAAGTTGGCGAAGAAACGGTGTCGCCGTGTAAGTTCGGCAATTTTGAATGCTTGACGCATGTCACGCCGCGCAACGGAAGTTTCAAACCAACGTTCCATGGATGCCACATGTGGTGTGGCCAAAAATGTGATCGCCTCGAACGGGTCTAGTTTCCAGTCCAGCTCGGTTGGGTCGTGCAGTAATGCTCCGTAAAGTTGGTCTACCTGTCGCGCCGTCGCGCCGCCACCAGCGGCCAGTTGATTGGCGAGTTGGAGTCGGTAGATCCAGAGTGATCCCTTGTTAAAATGACTCATCGCAGCGTTTAGTGATTTTGAGCCTTTGGAAAAATCGGCTGCCAAAAACTGATTCAACGCCGTCACGTATTTCGCTCGTGCACCGACAACCGCTTGAGGCAGATCGTTGCGGTTATTGATCACCCGAGAACTCTGTTTCAAAACCTGTTGTGACAAATTCAGTTCGCCCGCTTCCGATAAGCACTCGGCCAACCGCACGATCGATGTGGCTTCGACGAGGGCCGCGTCTTTTCGCTGAGCCCAAGCAATGCTGTTGCGCAGCGGCGGGTACGCGCTGCGGTTCCTTTTTAAATGAAGCATCGTTCCCAAGGACAATGCTTCGGCCACTAAGTCGTATTGGCTGAATACGGCAGCCGAGTAACTGGCTTCTAAAGCGAGCTCGGCCGTGACAGAGTCATTTTCGGTCGATAGCCCGGCATACGCCAATTCGAGTAGACCGACAGGGGTTAATGGGTGATCTAAACCGCCCTCTACTACAAGCGAATCTTTCATCACATCGGTTGCTTTGGCCCACTCTTCTTGCGAAGCATAAGCAATGCCCAAGCAAACGCCGTTGTAGCAGCTCATTATCGATCCATCGCGGGGGACGCCGTTTCTCAAACCAGCGACTAGTCTAGCAGTGAGTGGATCAATTTTGGTCGTTGGCCCCTTGATGGCACGACGACGATGCAGACACAACGCGACACAACGCATGATCTCGGTAATGTTGACACGTCGATTTTGGGCATCTTGAAGAATGCCGCCTCCCTGTAAAACTGCGACAACATCTCTGTTTCCGAATCGAACCTGAAAGTTGTCAGGCACGCGGGCAACTCCTTTGATGCGTTTTGAAGCTCCCCAAGTAATCCTCGCTCGGGCAATTGCCGCAGTGTCTCGCTGAATCTTGATGGCTCGATTTTGAATGTTATTTTGCCAGCCATTGCTTTGATGGTCCAAATAAAGATTTAAAGCCTGTTCGTACAGCGTGATGGCTTCGGCATAGTTACCCATGTGGAAGTAACACTCTGCCTGCATCGTCCAGTAGCAAATTGAATCAACATAACGATTATTGCCAATTCGATATGCCGACCGACTGTTTCTGCGGAACGTTCGTTCGGCATCCAGATAGTCGCCGTCAAAGAAGTCTCGAAAACCGAGGAAGTAACTTGCGTTTGGTAGCGAGGTAGGTTGCTGGGCCAAACAAGTAGAACTGCCAATCAACGTCATCAAAACGGCCAATATTACAGTGAGGCGTACAGGCAAGGTCTTCATTTTCGATTCCCGGTTTCGCGAAAGGCTGGATTCTGTAAACGTCGTATCTTTGAGACGCATCTATTAAGCGGAAGTCTTGAGTTTTTGAAGCAGTGAGTGTGTTGGCTACCTTAGCCACCACGTGAGTGTTCGTCTTGCGGAGTTGTTAAGGCCAAGCAACTAGGTTGCAAGCTACGCCTACAAGCATTGTTTTGCTAGCGTCGAATTCGTGGCTGGTGTTAATTTAGTGGGCTTGTAACGATTTTTCCTGAAAAGTGTCAAAGTCTATTTAAGGCGTCGTCGATATCATCATTGGGTTCAGGGAGTTTAAGTTCCTTGTATCAGTTTCAGCTCGTGACGAGCATTGGTTCGTCATGCATGCTTGTTTAGTGATTTTTATTACCAAGTGATGATCTCTAAATAAGCCAGCCGCCAAGCACGTAAAGATCACCCGATCTTTGAATGCAATGACATTTTAACACAGGTCCGATACCTGGAGTTTTCAAATGAAGAATTCGAACAAAACAATTTTGTCCCAGTCAGCTTTGAACTTGGTGTTTGCTTGCAGTGTGCTTGGGGCAGCATTGATTTCCACAGGCTGCCAATCGAGCTTCGGCGGGCAAACTTTGCCAAGTGCCTACTTCTTGGACGACGATATCCAGTATTTCCCAAGCGGACCTGAAAACAAACTCCAACGCGAAGCTGCGGCACTCAAAGCTGCCCGAGCTGAAGCTGGTATTGATAACTAGGGCCAAGAAATCTTGGCCAACCGGCTGTTTTGGGTCAGGCCAGCAGTCGGTAATGCGCAACATTTTACCGTTGCTGATGGAACATTGCACGAAATAAGATCCGCCTTAAACCAGGTCCAAGATTCTAGGGAATCGGTGGACGCTTGGTTTTTTTGCGTGGTAACTAGCGTGTTTTAATTATAAAAGTTGACCGCGATCCCTGCTAACTCAACACTCGGTAGTAGCCAATCGAAAATTGGACAATTAAACGTTTTAGGCTTACGATTCTGAGCGATAGCTAACATACCTGCCCTCCGCCACCTTGCGACTCGATCTATATGAAAATCATTTTGGCCAGCAGCGAAATTGTACCCTTCGCAAAAACCGGCGGTCTTGCAGACGTCTGTGGCGCACTTCCAACCGAATTGGAAAAACTGGGGCATCAAGTAGCTGTCTTTATGCCGGGTTATAGTTGCGTCAAACGAATTGACGCGACGATTCAAACGTTACCCGTGGAGCTAGAGTTGCCGATTGGTGACAAGTTAGAAAAAGTTCAAATCGGCAAAGCCAAGCTGCCCGATAGCAACGTTGACGTCTACTTTGTCATGCACAGTGACTACTACCATCGCGATGGTTTGTACGGAGATCAAAACGGCGACTTCGAAGACAATTGCGAGCGTTACGTGTTGTTTTGCCGAGCGGTATTGGAGTCCATTCGCGAGTTCGATTTGCAGCCGGATTTGATTCACGTCAATGATTGGCAAACGGGTTTGATTCCGGCGTTGCTTAAAACGGAGTACAGTGAAAATCCGTTGTATCGTGATATTGCTTCGTTGTTAACGGTTCATAACTTGGCCTACCAAGGCTTGTTTCCTGCCGACCACATGTCGCTTACTGGGATGGCTCAAGAGTATTTCAATTGGGAACAAATGGAATTCCATGGCCAATTGAATTTTCTCAAAACAGGACTTGTATTTGCGGACGCGATCAACACCGTTAGTCCGACTTATGCTCGCGAGATTCAAACCGTCGAACAAGGCTGCGGGCTTGAACGGGTACTGCAAGAACGATCTGGTCGTCTATTTGGAATTATCAATGGCATTGATCCAAGCGACTGGAATCCGGCGACCGATTCACATTTGGAACATCACTTCACTGCTGACTTCAATATTGCAGACGGTTGCCAAGGCAAAGCCAAGTGCAAACAGGCGTTGCAGACCGAAGCCAACTTAGAAACTCGAGCGGACGTGCCGCTGATCGGAATTGTGGGGCGCTTGGCGTCTCAGAAAGGCTGGTCGTTAATTCTTCCAGTGCTCCGCGACTGGCTAGAAAACGTCGACGCTCAATGGGTGATTTTGGGCACAGGAGATCCGGACTACCACGATGTGTTGACGTCGTTGCATCGTTCGCATCCACACAAGTTGTCGTTGGCGTTGGGTTTTTCAAACCCCTATGCTCATCGCATCGAAGCTGGATCGGATTTGTTTGTGATGCCCAGCCAGTACGAACCGTGTGGGCTGAACCAGATGTACAGCATGGCTTACGGAACGATTCCCGTGGTCCGGCAAACCGGTGGTTTGGCCGATACCGTGGTTAACGCCAACGGTGAAACGATCGACAACAAAACCGCGACCGGATTTAGCTTTCCCGACTACACCGTCGAGGCATTGAATGAAACGATGCATCGAGCAGTGAATGTTTTCCGTAACCAGAAAGACGTTTGGCATCAAATCATGCTCAACGGCATGACCACCGATTGGACTTGGCAGAATAGCGCAAAGAAGTACGAGCAGCTCTACGGCAAGACAATTAACTGGTTTAAACAGCCAGTAAAGTAAATTTGCTTGTCCGCCTTGTAGATCGAAATGCTTGGTTGGGTGTTCCTCGCTTACGCGTCGGGTTACCATTGAACCAACATTTCACCGACGAAGCCATCCTTCCGACGAAACATCACTTCCAAATTCTAGTTGAAAAAGATGAGCAAAAATGTCCGATTTACGCCACGATCCGATCGATGACGTTTGGGTAACGATGGCGGGCAATCGTCGCTCTAGACCAATGGAGTTTGTGACATTGGCTCAGCGATGTCAGGCCATGATTTGTCCGTTTTGCGGTGGCAATGAAGCCGAGACAGCGGCGCCGATTATGGTGTTTGGTGAAGACGGACAGGTCGCCCAAACGGATCCAGCGATTGCGGATCAATCGACAGAGATTTGGTCTTCGCGAGTTATCGCTAATAAATATCCGTCGTTCTCAATTGACGGCCAAGGTGAATCGTCACCGGCGATCGCCCCCAGCAACGATCACGAGTGGCCAACGCCGGTTCAGGTCAATCAAAGTCCTGGCCAGCAAGAACTGATCATTCCAACGCCGCGACACTGCGATTCGATTAGCGGACTGAACGACAACGAGTTAGAGGTCGCCTTTTTAGCGATTCAACATCGATTGAAGGCCATTCGAACCGAGGCCGAGATTGCTCATGCGATGTTGTTTTTGAACTGCCGTGCTGAAGCGGGCGCGTCGCTGGGGCACGTGCACTGGCAATTGATTGGCACACCGGTTGTTAGCAGTCAATTGCAACGCCGAGCCGCTCGCGAACAAGATCATCAAAGCGAGTATGGGCGCTCGTTGATCGGCAGTTTGGTCGATTGGGAGCTAAAACAACAAACGAGAATCGTTTGTGAGACCGAGAACTTCGTAGTCTACTGCCCGTTTGCGAGTCGGTTTCCGTTTCAAATTCACATCACCCCGCGCGATCCAAGTTTGAGTTTATTCGACTGTTCGGCAGACATGCGCAACGAGTTAGCATGGCATTGCCGCGACGCGGTCTCGCGATTGGAAAGGCTGCTTGAAGATGCGGCCTATAATATTTTGTTGCAACTGCCGCCCATGGATCGAGTCGATCAAGATCCGTGGTACCTGCAGATTTTCCCTCGTATTTCCAAACCCGCTGGTTTTGAACTCGGCACGGACATCTGGATCAACCCGGTCACCCCAGAGGCCGCATCGCAAGCGCTACGGTCTTCAACCGTCTGGGCAGCGGATCAGTCCCAACGAAACTCAGTTTAGGGATGGTCTGATGAAAAAGGTGGCGACAGTTGCCTCCAGCCTGTCATCCGCGGTGGCGGAGTGAAAGGCGATTATGCCGCCTACAGGCGGTGGTTTAGGACCAACGGTCTGGCAGTTTGTCTAGCCCAGCCTAAGAATCGAAGATTCGCAGGGCTGGGTTACGTCCACGCTCACGTATATGAGGGCTAACGGCCTGGCCGTTAGTTATGCCGGTTCGTCTAACGGTCAGGCCGTTGGCCCTCGGAATCATTTGGCAATGATCTACCCAGCCCTGCGGAACTTTCAGTTCCTTAGGCTGGGCTAGGCAAACGGATAGCCCCTTGGGCCGATGAACAACCAAGGTTGTTTCTAGATGATTCAGCCTAAAGGCGGTGTTGCGAACGCACTGCGTAAAAAATGTCAGTTTCGGAGCAGCAACGCTATTTATTATCGCGGTAGTTCGAATCGACAATCATGCCGCGCCCGAGGCTACTTGTTCATGACCCCAGACAAACCAACATACGCGGCATACAACGGCACCGCGAAAATGCTGCAGATTGCTCCAGCAACGGCCCCTTCGACCAATGAGGATCCAACCGAACGCCAACCATCCCCGATCAGAAAACTCACCGAGGGCTCGGTAAAAGGAACCAGAAAATACTTGCTTACCAAGAACATCATGCCAACAACGGTCGAGGCAAAGAAAACCAACAGGACGGCCGTGGTATGTGAGGATTGAAATTGCGAGCGTGCCGAGAAGCCAACAAACCAGCCCAGCAAAACGCAGGTCAGCGGGAATGCCCATGCAAGATTGATCGTCCAGGCCGCGACCAGTACCGCGATCACTAGGGTAAGCCAGAACAACCAAGAGATTCCAAATTTCATGAGTTGCTTTGTTGCGAGGTTGTACTACCCCGGCGGGGTTTACGTTGTTAGCTCAGGGCAGAAGCCCTGAGAATCAGGATACACAATCGTATTTGCCCCGGATGGGGTATTCGTGTTGTTTGATTTTACCAAAAGAGTCAAGTGGTTTACGCCTACCGTTTCGTCTCTGTGAGCCGAACGCGCTAGCGTCGGGCGTTGCGTCAGGTTTTGGGCCAAGTTGCTAGGTCAAGCGGCATTCTGTTAATGCCCGACGCTAGCGCGAACGGCTCACAAGCGTGACCGCAGTTTCTCAGGGCTTCCGCCGGCTCCCGCCCTGAACTAATGACGAGGACTCCTACGGAGCCTGCTCGCCTATTGGACAAACACAATTTCGGGCACCAACTGTCTTAACTTGTCGTCGGGGATGTCTGATTTGTGGTTGCGCAGGATAAGATATTCGAGGTTCGGCATCGCAGTTAATCGCTCGACGGTTAGGTCGTCAAGCGAAAACCCGCTCCAGGAGAGGCAGCGAAGGTTGGAAAGTTTTGTAAGATCGATTCCGGCTTCACGAGGTAGCTGGAACCTTTGATGGTTGTCGCGCCATACATACAAATCTAGGCGAGTGAGTTTTGACAGTTTCGCCTCACTATCTACCAATTCGGTGACATCCCCTTCAAAAGTAATCGTAAGCGCTCTCAGTTGATCCGGTAAAGTGTCGATTGAATCCAAGATGTCTTTCTTGCAGAAGAATGTCGTTAGTTTTGGCATCGAATGAACGAGGTCGGAAATGCGGTGGTTTGGGTCAGTACCCTCAAAACGAAGCCACTCAACTTGTGCGAACCCTGGCTCTTTTAGTTCGCTGAACTGTAACTCGAGTCCATACAGGTCCATTGACCTCAATGTATGTTTATTGGCAAGCCTTGAAATATCAAATTTCTTGTCATGGTAGATTTCAATCTCTTGAAGGTAGTTCGGGTTTAATGATTCGACTACTTCGTACAGCGTCTCTGTTTCGCTGGCCGTAAGTCCAAGTGCGATAATCGTTTTTGCTTGCTTCGCAAATTCAACAACAGGCTTTGAGTCGGTGATGTCGTAAATTCTTGTTCGGATTTCCGAAGTGCCAAACGGAAATCTTGACGGTGGCATGTTCGATCCGGACGCACCGGCCCAGTTGCCGCGTACCTGCTTGTCAAATCGGCCATCAGTCAGCCTTTCGAGCCATGTAGGGAAATAGGTCCTGACGTGAAAATGGTGGCTTTCCATTGAGGCACTTGTCCGGACAAGCTCGAGTGACTTTCTAATTGAGTTTGCTCGTCGGTATTGATGGTTGCACAGGGCGATCAACAGCGCCACAACAGCAATCCCAATTAACGAATCCAAAATTGTGATTTGATAAAAATGGCTTTTTCTTCGTCGCAAGAATTCGAAGAAGATTGTGATTGCACTTAGGTACAAGGCAAAGCATAAGAGATTGATCAGTAAGCCTGGTACGGACCAACGAAGCCAGACTCCGGGACCGAAGTACTTGTAGCCAGAGGGATTGGTCCAGAAGTTCGGATGTTCGAAATTTGTATCCACATACGGGCCCCAAAATTCGAAATCGGTAGCAAGGAAGTTAGTGGCGCGATCGTTCGCCCAGATAATCGAATGGATGTTTTCTGCTGACAGCTTTCCTTCGGTTCCGAACAAAACGGTATCTGAAAGTTTACGATGATCTAGAGCGATCGCAGCCGTCGTCGAAACAGATTCATGATTGGCGATGCAATGAACTGCGGGCCACCCATGAAGTGCGACATCGAATTTAGTGGCAGGCTTGGACAAAAGGTGCTTGGGCGTAACGACAACGAATTTTCCGGGAATCGCCACCAACAGGTAGGGAACGGCGAAGCAAAACAACAGCACCATCGTTGAGCGATGCAAGCGCCGTTTTCTAGGCGGGTTGTCTTTTGGCGTTGCGTTGATTTGTGGGCTCTCATTTTTAAGTGCTTGAGACTTGTCGTTACTTTTAAGTCTAGCAGATCTACCATCGTGAAAACCGTATTCTCTTCTGCGGTCGTTGAAGATTTGAAACACAGAGGCGCCGAGGTCACAGAGTGGACGGTTGCAGAAATCTCTGTTTTCTCTGGTCTCTGTGTTTTGATAATTCCCTAATGGTTTTGGGACAGCCGGACCGCGATTGTTTTTCAGAAACCTAAAACACTATTAGCGACCTACTAAACGCCGCCCAACTCACTTAAGCCGTAGTCAGTCTCACCACACCTGTGGTCGATCGGATCACACTTCTAGGACCGCTAAATCCAGTAAATCACGTGAAAACACGGCTCAATGCGGGAAACACGAGCTTGGCATCTCGATTGCTTTCTAACCCATTGAGAAACACAACAGCTGTGTTACTCGCAACTTCCAAGCATCGAATTTAAAGGGCGATCGAATGACATATTCAAAACTTCCACAATTACTTAAACGAGTAGCTTTTGCACTAGTAGCGTGTGCAACCGTCGCAGTGCTTTCCACCGAGCAAGCATCTGCTCAATCATACGGAAACCGAGGAGGATCTTTCGGACGAGGTAGTGGGATTAGCGTAAACGTTGGCAACCTCGGCCTAAGTGTTGGTTTCAACAACAACCGAGGGTTTTCCGGCAACCGAGGATACAACAACGTGAAACGACCGTATTCGCCTGGCCCAAGTGCCAACTACTACCGCCCACCAGTGAGGAACTACGGGAGTCGAGGCGGTTATCCAGCACCTTGCCCTTACGGTGGTCGCGGTCGCTATTAAACCGACCATTCCCAATCATTAACTCCCCCAAACAGCCTTGGTGAAAATTCACCGAGGCTGTTTTTGTTGGTTTTTTCTGATCTTCAAGTCGACACAAGATTTGGATTGTAAGCTCTTTGCGCATGCCAAGATCCTCAATCAGGCGAATCAAACGACGGGGTAGAGTCAGTATCCAATTCAGGCACAACGCTTTTTTGCATTTGAGGTTTTGGTGGGAAATGCTCCATAAGAAACTTCGAGGTCGCTGTCGAATTTAATGCATCACGCACAGCTAGTCGTTTTTCTTCGCCATTGGGAAGGTAGACGATGAAGGCGCTACTTTCGCGGAGCGAAAGGCGACTTTAGCCACGAAGTGGCGACAGGTGTAAACCCATGGAATACGAACCCCGAAAATGGATAGTCCCGAAGGGACGACATGAACCGCTACGGTACCAATTTATGTCGCCCCATTCGGGGCTTGGGTTGTGTCGGTTGTCGGTTTACACCCGTGGCTACAACATGCCGTCCCGTTGGGACTATTGTCGCCTAAAGGCGATACTACGAACACGCCGCGTAATAAATGTCACCCTCGGAGTGAAAGGCGACGATCTAGAAACCCGGTCGCCGATACTCCACCGGCGAAACACGCTCTAAATCAAACTCTTTTCGCGAGAGCGAAATGTAATGGTGACCGATCGAAACTTGTTCGCCTTCGAAGACGCGATTTCCATCGGCGTCCAGCCGAGCGTTCATGGTCGCTTTCTTTCCGCTATGGCAAATCGTTTTGATCTCGCCCAACGTATCGGCCCAGGCTAACAAATACTTGCTGCCTTCAAACGGTTCGCCTTGGAAATCCGTTCGCAAACCGTAACACAACACCGGGATCTTCAACTGATCGCAGACCAAGGTCAACTGTAAAACTTGAGCCGGTGTCATGAACTGCGATTCGTCCAAAAACACGCAAGACACCGTATCGGCTTCGTGTTGTTTTTCAATATCGGCAAACAAATCAAAGTCGCTATCAAACGCGACCACCTCGCGCGACAAACCGATCCGAGAAGAAATCACCCCCGTACCGGACCGATCGTCGATCATGGGCGTGTACAATAGCACCCGCATGCCACGCTCTTCGTAGTTGTACGCCGCTTGCAGGAGCGACGTACTCTTTCCGGCGTTCATCGCAGAGTAATAGAAATACAATTTCGCCATCTTTGGATTTCGTAAAAATACTAGAGTGAGCCGCTTTGGCATTCGGGTAGCCGGTGTCGCCAGACTTCGGGCGAATTGCCAAGGCCCCTGAACTCTGGCGAGCCCAGCTACGACAATTCTTTCGGCTAAAACGTAGTGGACGAGGCTAGCATCATCCACTACGCCAGACGCTTCGCTTACGCGTTGTAAGTCGTTGACGACGTCGTGCCGCCACGACCAGTCCAGTTGGTGTGGAAGAACTCACCGCGTTCTTTATCAACTCGCTCGTAAGTATGAGCACCGAAGTAATCGCGTTGAGCCTGTAGCAAGTTCGCTGGCAATCTCGCTGTTCGATAACCATCAAAGTAAGCCAAGGCAGCACCGATCGCTGGCATTGGAATTCCCAACGTCACCGAAGTCGAAACAACTCGTCGCCAAGCCGCTTGCGCATTTTCAACGGCGTGTTGGAAGAAATCGTCCAACAACAAGTTGGTCAGCTCGGCATCTTTTTCGAATGCGTCGCGGATGTTATTCAAGAACGCACTACGAATAATACAACCGCCTCGCCACATCAACGCGATCGCACCGTAGTTCAGACCCCAGTCCTTTTCGTCCGAGATGGCTCGCATTAACTGGTAGCCTTGTGCGTAAGAGACGATCTTGGATGCGTACAAAGCTTGTTCCAGATCGGCGACCATGGCCGACTTATCGCCTTCGAATTTAGTGCCCGGCCCATCTAGCACCTTGGCGGCTTCGACTCGCTCGTCTTTTAACGCCGACAGACAACGCGCGAACACCGCTTCGCCGATCAACGTCAGTGGCTGACCCACATCCAAAGCGGAAATCGCAGTCCATTTTCCGGTTCCTTTTTGACCGGCTTTGTCCAAAATCACGTCGACGGTTTCAACGCCGTCTTCGTCTTTGTAGCCCAGGATGTCGCGAGTGATTTCGACCAAGTAACTATCTAGCACGCCGGTGTTCCATTTGGCGAACACTTCGTGCATTTCTTGGTTGGACATGCCCAACCCATTTTTCATCATGTCGTAGGTTTCGCAGATCATCTGCATATCACCGTACTCGATGCCGTTGTGAACCATCTTCACAAAGTGACCCGCACCACCGCGGCCGACCCATTCGCAACACGGTTCGCCTTTGTCGGTTTTGGCAGCGATCGCTTGAAAGATTGGCTTAACATGTTCCCAAGCGTCAGCGTTTCCGCCGGGCATGATCGATGGACCTTTTAGTGCTCCCTCTTCACCGCCAGAGACGCCGGTACCGATGAACAAAATTTTCTTTTCCGCCAAATCGTTCGTGCGGCGAATCGAATCGGGGAACTCGCTGTTGCCGCCATCGATGACGATGTCACCTGGTTCAAGGTGAGGCAACAGGCCTTCGATGACTTTGTCGACAGCGGCTCCTGCTTTGACCATGATCATCACGCGACGCGGTCGTTTGAGCTTGCTGCAAAGTTCTTCCAACGAGTGCGTGCCAACGATCGGTTGATCTGCGGCGCGACCGGCGATGAAGTTGTCCACTTTAGAAGTGGTACGGTTGTAAACGGCGACTTGATAACCGTTGCTGGCCATATTTAGAACTAGGTTTTCACCCATCACTGCCAGACCAATTAGTCCGATATCTGCATCTGCCACGAAAAACTCCTCGACTTGGAACTTAGGGAACTCGTTTATCTATGATTCAATTGCTGATCACGTCTCTGCCGTGCCCGTCGTCGCCCGTAGCCGGGTTCGAAATGGGAGCAAAAGCAATCGATGATGGTAGTATATGGCTCCCAAAGCTTGAAGGGTGCTCTCTGCTGCTGGCGACGGATCAGTTGGAAAACTTCGTT
>CAZKTR010000018.1:0-20296 GCA_964555525.1 uncultured Pirellulaceae bacterium | reverse complement strand
TTGGTGGCGCAAGTGCGCAGGTCGATGCTTCGTCGACCGAGAACCCGTAGCGGTTTCAGATAACGTGACAGGTATTGCTTTCCAATACCTGTCCATGCAAGACTCAACTGTGAGAGGCTCCAACAGGATGACTCTCACAGTTTTTTCGTCACCTTAAAATGACCGGACCACAGGCTTGGCCATGACGTTGTTCCACCGAATCTTCACATGGCTTGCGAGACTGTTCGCCGGTGGACGAACCATCAAAGAACTCGCCAATCGAATTGATGTTCCCATCAATTCGCTTAAAAACGTTGACCTCAGCTACCGACAAGTCAGCATTCCAAAAAAGTCCGGCAAACGAAGAAAGCTAAACGTTCCCAACAACGAACTCAAAACACTACAACGAAGACTCCTTCATCGCTTACTCAAAAAGCTACGCACACACGCACTCGCGACGGGCTTCAAACCCGGCGTTTCCTTTGTCGACAATGCTAGATGCCATCAATCACAAGCCGTCGTAATCCGGATCGACTTGGTCGACTTCTTTCCGTCGATCAAACGCGGCACCATCGAGTCTTACTTCCGCAGAATCGGCTGGGGGCGCGGAGCGGCAAGGCTTTTGTGTGACTTGACGACTCACAACGACTGCCTGCCCCAAGGGGCGCCGACCAGCCCCATGATCAGCAACCTAGTTTGCTATTTCATGGACGTTTGTTTTTCCGATTTCTGCGAAGAATACGACGCCGTTTACACTCGCTACGCCGACGACATCACGATCTCATCACACCTCGAAGATGCCGACGTACACGAACTGCTCGCTCTCTCACTCGGAGCTATTCGTCGCGCAGGCTTCCAGCCACACTTCGGCAAGAAGTTTGACGTACGCCGATCACATCAACGCCAGATGGTCACCGGCTTAGTGGTCAATGATCGGGCCAACTTAACACGAGAAAAAAGACGTTGGCTCCGGGCGGTCGAACACCGAAAAAAACTCGTTCAAGCTGGCGGCTATCTCGGTCCCCGCCCTACCCTGACCGACGAACAACTCGCCGGCTGGCACAGCCTACAAAACATGATCGACCGACCGTCGGATACCGATTAGGCAATCTCCGTCGGCCGGCGCTACAGGACGGCTCACTTTGCCCTTACTTGACCAGCACACTTTCGACAAAACTCTCCAGTCGCCGCCAGTCTTCAACCACATGGCGCTTTCGCGAATCGTTGAAATTGCTGACATTTCCAGCTTCGCGTGTGTAATGAAACGTCACCAATTGAATAGGAGAGTCCTCAAATGCCGCGTGCATTCGTGTCGTATGCTTCTTGTGATCATCAACAAATATAATTGCCTTAAAAGATCTCTTTGGCTCTGTCCGAGCCAGCAGGGTGCGAAGCATGTACCCTTTGTGCTGCCCCGCGGTCATGTAGATTCCACCGGAGTATGTTACCGGTCGAAGCTGGCCTTTGATCTCGTTGACAATCTCAACTGAAAGCCCGTGGGCGTCCTGACGAACGGGATCAAAAGGCATGAATACCCCACGAACCTCTTTAATACGTGGCGCCGTTGACGCGAGGTCATAGCCGTTTCGCTTTAGCTCTCGTTCGGTAGCGTCGCGGAATTCATGGCTGCGCGAGGTCAACACAACCGTCGTCAATCCTAGTTGCTGGATTTCAGCCATCTGTTCTGGAAGCTTGGGCTCCGGAGGATGCATCCTACTGAGCGAGAACAAAGTCCCCTGAACTCCAAGCAGCCCTTTAAAATCCGCAGCGACCAGATCCGGTGAACTAGGATCATTTTCCAGCAATCCGTTTTGCCAGTTATACCACTGATCACTTCCCAAATCCTGGTTCATCGCCAACAACGTATTGTCGATGTCAACGACGACAAGCACGTTTTCCTTGGAGTACTTTTCCACCAGCTCCTTGCTCTTGTCAACAACACGCGAGAAATCCGCTGTTGAATAAGACTCCTTCACTCCGGCGGTCAGTTGATCCGTTTGAGCACCTACCGACGAAGTCAGCATAACCAACAGCAAGAGCGACCAAAAGCAAGATTTCGGCATCGTTAAAAACCTCGAAGGACAATTCGTTTCATGTGGGCTGGAAAACCGTACCATCGAAACGATTGTAACGCTGGCCAGTTCTCACCGGTAGGATCCATCCTCACTTTTCAAGGGCTGTAAGCCTTAGCGACTACAGATTTTTCAGCCCCGTCTCTAAATCCTTCAAGCTTTTATCATCTGCCTGCCCTTTTGCTTGTTCCAAAATCGTTCGGGCACGTTTATTTGCCAGCTCCGCTAATGCATCCACTTTCTTCCCGACTTCGATCCAGCAGTCTGCGAGTTTCATCGCAACCTTGCTATCAGTTCCGGTAAATTTTCGATCGTGCTCTGCAATGAACTGGTAGTCTTTATTGGCACTACGAGCGAAATGGCTCATTGCTCCGTCCCAATCTTCGGACACGGCCAGATAAAAGATTCCCATGCTTCGATTCGACTTCCCATCATCCGGCTCAACAAGCAACTTTTTAGCCGCCACACGAGCCTGTTTGGTGACGTCTGCCAGTTGCTCAAACCGCTCTAATTTCTGCTGATACTTCTCGAACCCAGGTTGATCTTTCAAGCTCTTGGTAATCATTTTCCCACCGACAGCCAGTCTACCAGCAACTTCGAATTCCAATTGTTTTTCGGCTTGATCAATGGCCGGGTCAAGCTCCACAACCACCGCTTTCTTAAGTGCCGAGCTATTTCCAGCTCGTTTGGCCGAATCCGCAAATACCGCCAATACATCTTTCCAATGGTCGTAGTCAAACTCATGCATCAATCGATTAGTAACCGCAAACGCAGACTTAAAATCGCCCGCTAATAAATGCAAACGTCTCGCTTCCAACAGCGCCACGAACTCGGATTCCGCATCCACACTACTATCAGCAGACAACTCCACCGAACTGGCCAAAGCCTTCAGCTCCATCAGTTGATCATTCCCCTCCTTACCTGAAAGCTTGCCAGCAGACTCCTTTACTAGTTTTTTCAACTGCTTCTTCACCACATTAGGAGCTGGAGTCGCCTTAAGATCCGCGGGAGTCGGGAAGCCCTCAGCCAGAATCATCAACATTTGACTTTTCTTACTTAATACGCGTACAACTTCAACTCCCAACAATTCCGAATCGCCTGACATTTCGGCTCGCAATCCGATGATCGGCTGTCGATCAACATCGATGGTTGTCGGCACAGGTGCACCTGTTAGTGTTTGCGTATAGGCGTCTTCGGGCAACAACGATTGGTCACCGATCTGCATGAACTCTGACTGTATCTGATTTGCCGTATCGAGCTGCCCAATTTGAATCGCGGAAACTGCATAGCCCGGCTTGGCGATCACTGATTGCCACTGGTCGGTCTCCTGCCCCATCGTTTCGCCGGCGACAAGGCCTGCTTCACTAAGGTAAATTGGCTTGACTCCCGCAACTCGACCATCATCAGAACTACCAACGGCCACTCCAACCAGCAATCGCCCATCATCGGGTAAAGTGACTTTCACCGCTTCACGTTTATTGCCCGGCGTTTCTGACTCAGTTTCAAAAAAGCTCGTTGCCACCGCTTTTCGATTGCTTCGGACCAACAAGCCCGCTTCGGCCGTTGGCTTGGGATAACTTGCCAATTCGTAATGAAGCTTTTCAAGCGAACTCGGTTGGTCCGATGCAAAAGGGCGTAGTAATTGATCGAGATTCATCCGGTTTGAATCGCCTGCACCGGCAACATCCAATGTAAAAGAGCCACCTTGAGTCTTTAGTAAAAACTCAGCTCGGACTTTGTGCATCCCTGGCGATATCGTGCGTGTGGCTTTGACGGGGCCCGGTTCAAATTGATTCGTATTATCCAAAACCAATTGATCGTCAATCCACAGCCTCGCATCATTCGTCGAATCCAAAACAAAGTCACACGGTTGATCGGACTGAGTCTCCCAATAGCCTTCCAACTGTAGCCCCTTAGCTTCTCTCGCTATCGGCAAATCACCCATTGCTGTCAACATACTTGACCGAGTCGCAGGGATCTTAGCAAAGTCTTTCATCCCAAAAGAATCGCTTTCAAAGTAGCGATAGACCAAACCCGGCAAATCAGGCCGTTGAAAATTCTGTCGATCAATTTTTACCGGCGCCACTTTGGGTTTAGGCTGGGTTGAAACCGGTTCGGATTTACGCGGGTTAGGTTTTGGCTCAACACGCCGCGGTCTCTCCTTGCGCTCTGGTATTTCTTGCGTTACAGCCTGCTCCGTGTCCGCTAGTTTCTTCTCCGCTAAATTAGGATCTTCTGGAGGCCTTACATATTGCAAAATCCAAAACGCGACTGCTGCGGCCGCCGCCGCACCACCAACCCACGCAACAATCATCGTCAACGCTTGAGCAGCACCGCCGGAAGATTTCTTCGGGGCGACAGGGCCAGTTTCAATCTCTTGCATAACAAATTCTCGACGCAGTCAATTTTTTTGGAAGCATATAGTTTAAGAGTGACCATTGTTAACCAAAAATCGCTTGCCGTCAAAACTGTCAAAACCAAATCGCCGCTAACGGTCAGTAAGCGAGCCTGCTACCTTGTGACATTTTCACCAAATCGCAATAATTCCTGCATGTCCGAATCATCACAAAACAAAACCATCGCCGACTTCGCTGCCCTAAAAAACCGGGCCTGTCTAACCCACGCGATCCGCGCTGCCACTGAGCTTGGGATCTTCAAAGCCTTGACTGCCGGACAACGCACCGCCAAGGAACTCGCCACTGAAATCAATGCCAAACCAGCCGCAGTCGCCGCGCTGATGAAAGTAATCGCGCGCAGCGAACTCATCGAACAATACGATGACGACTTCGCCCTGTCGACGCTCGCCCGGCTAATCCCTGAACCCTATTTTGACTTTGGCGACTCGCATTGGCAACAGCTTGTCCAACACGTACGCACCGGTCAACCCATTCAAGCCGGCAGCGATGAAAAACCTTCAGGCAACATGGACTACCTTATCCAACAAGCCTCCGAAGAATGGATGCTCACCCCAACCGCCTTGGTAGTCGCACAAGCCTTAGACATCGGTCGTTCACGAACCGGCCTGAACATTCTTGAACTCGGTTGCGGTTCAGCCGTGTTCGGTGCCACGTTAGCCCATGCCGATCCAACATCGATGTTGACCCTAGTCGACACGCCACCCGAAATCGCTCGAGCGAAATCAACCTGCGAAAGCGTCCAGATTCTTTCGCGAACCGCGTTGATCCAAGCCCAGCAATGGCGCAACGTGGAAGTGATCGATTTGACCGACACACCAGACGATGACGACTCTGCCATGGTTGCTCAACCGACCTTTGATTTGGTCATCGTTCACAAAAAAATTCACTTGGCAGGGCTTAATGAAACCGCGGCGTTAATGAAAAAACTGGGCGCATTGCTACTCAAACGAGGTGGAGAACTGGCGATCATCGATATCTTCCCCGGGCAAGAAGCGGGCGACGAGTACCGCGAAGTAGTTGAACTCGAATACAGCTTGCGCCACACACCCGGCAAAATGCATCACCCGCGTGACCTTGAACCGGCACTCAAAGCAGCTGGCTTTGCGAGCGTTCAATTCGCACACCTCCCCGCTCAACCTCATCTGTACGGTTTGATCCTCGCCGCCAAAGGCTAAGAGGTGGCGACGGTGCTTCCAGCCGGTCTTATGCGCCATCCATGAAGCGGGTGTGAAGAGCCATTTGAAAATTGGAATGGTGGTAATGTGAAGCTTAGCTGCACGGTCGGCGCGTAAAACAGGCCGGAGGCACTGTCGCCACCTTGCGGCTAAAGCCGATACTAGTACGGCGGAGCTTTACGCACGGAGCTGCGGCAGCCCAACTTGGACTGGAAACCATGGGCGCGATTGACTATCTTTAAAACTTCTTATTACTTCAAATTCAGGGCGTTGAGCGCGGTCCGTCGATTCGGGCAACCGCAGCGCTTGGCCCCGATATTGTTGACCGTTGTGTTACTGGAGGGGCCGCAACCACGGAGCCCTTTCATGAAAACGATCATCGAACCCTTTCGCATTAAAGCGGTCGAGCCAATCCGCATGACCACGCCGGACGAGCGTCGTCGACTCATCCGCCAAGCTCACTACAACCTGTTTGCCCTTAAATCCGAAGACGTCATCATTGACTTGCTGACCGACAGCGGGACCGGCGCGATGAGCTCTGCCCAATGGGCAGCCGTGATGCAAGGCGATGAAAGCTACGCTGGCTCACCATCATTCTTTCGCTTTGAAGCGGCCGTTAAACGTTTGATGCCATTTAAGCACATCATTCCTACTCACCAAGGGCGAGCCGCCGAAGCGATACTCAGCGGGCTCGTTGGCGGCAGCGGCCGACGAATTCCCTCCAACACTCACTTTGACACCACTCGTGGCAACATCGAAGCCTCGGGAGCGATTGCTGACGATTTGGTCATCGAGGAAGGCAAGGATTCACAATCGCTGCATCCGTTCAAAGGCAACATGAACATTGACCGGCTGCGCGACTACTTAGTGGAACATGGCGAATCGGTTTCCTGCATCATGCTAACCATCACCAATAACGCCGGAGGTGGTCAGCCCGTAAGTTTGCAGAACATCCGAGACGTCGGTCAAATAGCCAAAGAGTTTTCGCGTCCACTGGTGATCGACGGATGTCGCTTTGCTGAGAACGCTTGGTTCATCAAACAGCGTGAACCCGGTCAGCAGGATCGCTCCATTACTGAAATCGTACGAGACTGCTTTGCCGATGCCGATATGATGACGATGAGTGCAAAGAAGGATGCTTTCGGAAATATCGGTGGCTGGCTGGCGCTCAACGATGATGACTTGGCCGAACGAGCTCGGGCTCATCTGATTCGCACCGAAGGATTTCCTACCTACGGTGGAATGACCGGTCGCGACATGGAAGCCTTGGCTCAAGGGCTCAGCGAAATTGTAGATGAAGACTACCTGCGCTATCGAGTGCGGACCAACGAGTACATCGTTGAACGGTTGGTCGGCTTGGGGATTCCCGTCGTCCAACCGGCTGGCGGCCACGCTGTGTTCATAGACGCCCGCCAATGGCTGACCAACATTGCCCCGCTGTCTTATCCAGGACAATCCGTTGCGGTCGCGCTGTACGAAATTGGCGGCATTCGAACCTGTGAAATTGGAACCGTTATGTTCGGCCGGCAACCCGACGGAAGCGAAGTCCCCGCGCCGATGGACCTGGTTAGACTCGCTTTTCCACGTCGAACCTACACGCAGTCTCACGCCGACTACGTCATTGAAGTCTTCGAAGAACTCGCGGCACAAAAAGACAGCCTAAAAGGTATGCGAATTACTTCGCAACCCAAGCTTCTCCGACATTTCACCTGCCGGTTTGAGCCTGTGGATTAACTCACCCCCCCGATCCCAACCGCGATTTGCACCGTTAACGCCGGCTTGCAAGCCTTATTTGATCTAGCTACCAAACCGAATTTCTTCTAGAGTTCTCGCTTGGTTTCGAACAGCACGCCGCACGATGCGACGGCCGAAACCAAGTCGGTGCGTTTGATTCAAACCAAACACTGCCGAAGTTCGACGTGTTCCGCAAGGAGGCGGACCCATGGCTAAATCTATTGCGTTTAAATGTACATACCTGCTGACAGCTTTCGTCGCTGTAGCAATGACCTTCAGTCAGGTCGGTTGTGATACTCAGCTAACAGATTCAACCGGCAACAATTCTCAGCCGTGGCCTGAACAACCAACGCCTTGGCAGTACCAGAATCAGCCACAACAACAAGGCCAACCTGCACCGCAGACAAACCCAGCCCCTGCAGCAAACCCGAATGCTGGCTCAGCGGCTAACAACGACACAGCGCCCGAACAAATCATCATCGGCTCCTTCAACATTAAGAGCTTCGGCAAAGCGAAGATGAGTAAACCAGCCGTCGTCGGTGCCTTGGTCGATATCGCTCGCCGTTTTGACATCTTGGCGATTCAAGAACTGCGTGAAAAAGACCAAACAGTGATTCCCGAGTTTCTAAATCACATTAATCAAAACGGCGCAGCCTACGCAGCGGCCGTCGGACCGCGACAAGGTTACGTCGTTACTGGAAAAACCACTCGATATTTTGAGCAAAGCGTTTTCATCTACGACACGGCAACAATCGAAATCGTCGGCAATAGCTATGCCGCGACCGATCGAGCAAACATCATGCATCGGCCTCCTTTCGTCGGACAGTTTCGCTGCAAGACAGCCAACCCTAACCGGCAACCCTTCTCGTTCAACTTAATGAACGTGCACATCGACCCCGACGATGCTCACCAAGAGTTCATTGCGTTGCAACCGATCATTAATGAGATATACCAACAGCATCCGCGTGAAGACGATTTCATTTTGCTGGGTGACTTTAATGACGAACCGCACAAGTACGCGCGCTACCAATGGATGCGGCAACAACACGCCGCGCTGCCACCGCAATGGAAAACAAACACCGCCTTGACAAAAGCCTACGACAACATCGTTTTTGACAAAGCATTCACGGCCGAGTTCACAGGCGAAGCAGGCGTAATGAATTTAATGGAAGAATTCCAGATAGGCAAAGAAGACGCCAAACATATCTCCGACCACATGCCGGTTTGGGCGGTGTTTTCTAGCTACGAAGCCCTGCCAGCCCGCCAAGCAGCCACGCCTGCGGCGATCCGCTAGCCAAAGTTTAACGACGAGCCGGAAGGCGCAGGCGTGCGTCGCCACGTACAAATCCGCGATCTTCGGTCTAAAACACAGCCTCAGATCAACTCCGGCAAGAAATTTCAACAACGCGAAACGTTGGTCAAAACACTTGATACAATGATGCCTACTACTACGCTGCGGGGGGCGAAAGGGCCGTAACTTGAAATCGCTAATATACAATTTGCTCTTCGTGATTTGCATTGCAGGCAGCGCCATGCCCTGCGTCTTAGGCCAAGCTCGAACCAACGAACCAGTAAGTAATTACTCCCATGACTTTGGCAATGTTTTCCATGGGCGTCCCGTTGAGCACCGCTTTGACATCACAAACACCACTTCATCAGCACTTACGGTAACATCATCTGTATCAGCCGGCCCGTTCATGGTTAGCGTTACCAACCCCACTATTAAACCAGGCGAGACAACCGAAGTTGTGTGTCGCCCATCCCACACACTCCGTTTATCGAGAGCTTATCAGGCTACGATTACTGCCCGGCTTACGGGGGAAAAACGAAAGGAACGCCAGTTCTCGGTCAGCGCTAACTTTGTTCCAGACATTCGAATTTCCATTTCATCCATCTCGTTTCCAAAATTAGATTCCGATGGCGAAACGAATCAAACTCTATCCGTATTCGTTCCCAAAATGTCCAACATACAATTTTTGGATGTCAGAAGTAAATCGAAGACAATCAAGGCTCGTATTATTGACTCTGGGAATACAGAGACCGAAAACGAATACAAGTTAGCCTTTCAGCTTTCCGGCGATCAGTCCGAACCTCCCTCAGGTGAAGTACACCTCGTTTTTCAATCAGGCTCCTCAGAGTTTATCCGCACAGTCAGCTTCAAGACGAAAGATGGTTCTAATGAAGATGCAAATTACTAATCACTTGCTTGCTTTACTTCTACTGACAAGCATCGCTGCGCTAATTGGTTGCCAAAAATCCAATCTGGAAAACACTAAATCCGAGCCAATTCAACAACCATTGGTCAATGAGCTAGTGAGTGGCTCACCGTTCTCCCCTGGATACCGATGGACATTCCAAGACCAAAACGGTGGCCAAACGTATCTGGAAACCACAATGGGTAAACAGATTGGAGACGTAAAGACCACCAAACTGCGAGCTAAGGGCGATTCACTGTTCTGGACCCACGAGATGTACGTCAACGTCGCAAATGGGGAACTGCGCCAAATTGCAACTGAATTCCAAGGTAAGCTATCCATCGAATCTCCACCTCAAGTTTTGATTTCGAATTCACTCGCAGTCGGAAATCAATGGCACTGCAAATCCGAATCAAAAGATGGTTACTCGTCGACAGAATTTACTGCAAATGTGCGGAAACAAGAATCGATTGTTGTACCTGCCGGAACCTTTGAAACCATGATGATTGAATACAGTCTCGGGTTCCATTTTGGCACCGAATACGACATGCGCATCTGGTTCAACGACGAGGTCGGGATTGTCAAAATAGAAAAATGGCGCAAGTCCACGCTAGGAGAAAAAGAGGACATCCAACCATACAGTTATGAACTAGCGACTGTCGAACGCATAGCAGACGCCCATCGAATTGACTATCCGTCCGAACAAATCGGAATCGAAAAACTGCCCAAAAATGTAGTTGCCCCAGATGGCCAATTGACGTTGTTCGCGGATTACGATGATGTGTGGCAAAATCATATCGTTCTTTACTTGGTAAATAAAACCGACAACGAAGTAAACGTTCCCGCGCAGGACAGCGACCTGTATGTAAAGCTCGAATCGCGAACAAATGAAGGTGATTGGGTACGCGCCCAAACGCATCAAAGTAGTTCGTGCGGAAACAGTTACCATACATTGGTACTAAAACCCAATACATTCATTTCGCTGCTGGGCTTTTTGCCATCTAAAGGCCGCAAACAAACCGCAAGATACAAGTTTTGCAATTTATTGCAGCTTGAATCTAACGTGGGTGAGGTTTTGATTGATGACCAAATTATCAACGAAGCGGCCAAGGATTTATGGATCAGGTTCCCTAGCAACTCAGTTCGGTAATCGCTAATGACAGGCCGGAGGCAACTGTCGCCACTTTTTTCAGTCCCCCAAGACATAAGCAAAAATCAACGGAGCGATCACGGACGCATCCGAATTGATCATGAACTTAGGCGTGTCCACCGCTAATTTACACCAAGTGATTTTCTCATTGGGAACCGCTCCACTATAAGACCCATAGGACGTCGTCGAATCGGAAATCTGTGAGAAATACTGCCACAGCCGGATGTCTTTCTTGAGATCCTGAATGATGGTCGGGACCGCACAAATCGCGAAGTCACCTGCGATCCCACCAGCGATTTGGAAAAAGCCAATCGGTGCTTCTTTGTCCGTGTCAATGTACCAGTTGACCAAGTGCTCCATCTGCTCGGTGCCACTGCGGATCGCCGAATGGCTGGCGATTTTCTTTTCGATCACCCGTGCCGCAAAAATATTCCCCAGCGTCGAATCTTCAAAACCCGGCGAGTAAACGGGGATCCCTTTTTCATACGCCGCTAACAACCAAGAGTTTTCCGGTGGAATCTGGAAGTGTGGCTCAAGCGTCTTCTCTTCAAACAATCGAAAGAACACTTCAAAAGGAAACAGCCCTTTGCCCGCCTGAGCATTGTCGGCGCAGATTGCCATGAAGTTGTCTTCGATATGCCGCATCACCGTTTCCGGAATACAAGTGTCGGTCACGCGATTGAAACCGGCATCTAACAACTCCTGTTCGCCTTCGGGCGACAGGTCGCGATAGTTTGGAACAACCCGATATTCGTTGTGAGCGACCAAGTTGAAAACGTCTTCTTCCAGATTCGCACCCGTACAACTGATCGCGTGAACTTTGTCCTCGCGAATCATACGAGCCAGCGAAATCCCAAGCTCAGCGGTACTCATCGCACCACCAAGACTAACCAGCATCTTACCGCCGCCATCGAGGTGTTCTCGATAAGCCTTGGCAGCACTCAATGTTTCGCGAGCGTTAAAGTGCAGAAACTGCTGTTCCATGAACGAAGAGATAGGCGAATCAGACATCGATTTCCAGCGGTTTGGTGACCGTTTTAACAGGCGGTGTTGCAAAAATGAAACATGGCAGGTGGCTTCTTATCAACGCGTGTGTTTTTTGCCACATCGTTTTTCCAGCGTTTGAGCAACGTTGGGCCGGGATTCTACGTAATGGCTCCGATTTGAGCAAGTTTCCAGATTAGTTTGAGTTTGGCACCGACAGTGCAATAGGGAGATTCGAACCTAGCGCTGAGTCACGGCCAAAAACTAACCCGTGGCAAAGCACTAACAAACGAAAACTACTTAAGAATTGACATACTACAATGCACGCAAGTCGCCTCGCAGAACTTGGAAGTTGGATCGCCGCCAACTCAGGTGCTCTCATCTACGGTAACCAAGAACAACCTATTCTGGTTGCTTCGTCCTATTGGATGGCATCAAAAAAACGGTCTCAGCGCTGGATCACCGCCATTAAAATGTTTGAAAAAGACATTCAGCATCCACAACCGAACCACGATCCATGGGCATCTTTGGAAATCGTGATCCAAGAAGTCATCCAATCCGAATTACTGACACGCGTCTGGTCTGCAACGGTCCTCAGCCACGATTGGTACCGGCGTTCGGACGAGCTTCACGGGCTGGCCCATTCGGTTCACTTAAGCCATATGGAAGTCAAAAATCGAGCCCTTCGACTGATGCTTGACTGCCAAGCCCAACACGTTGAAACGGTTGAACGACTGAATGCGATGCGGCTTCGCATTGAGCGTTGGACGGACGTATTCCTGGGGCAACTGCCTTTTAAAGATATCGCAATTCAGTTTGCCTTCGATCCAAAACGAGTCGCCGATTTCCATAGTGAACGGCAGGAAACGTTGGGCGAGGAAATGGAAACTCGACAACGCGTATTCCAAGCATCGTTCTCCTCAGATCTGCTCCGCAGCCAAACTAGGTTTCCGGCCAACCCCGGCCCTAATCATGACATTGCCGCCGGCGTGCTGGCTTGCTTTCCCACCGATCGATTTGATTCATTGGGCCTACCCAAATCAATCAAACTGGCTTGGATTGAAAAGGCACATCACGATACCCAAATGCTCTTGGACCATTTAGTCGCATTCGAATACGAGGCCGAAACCGGATTCTCTCGAATCTCCTAAAAGCCAGCAACAGTACTTACCCCAAAACATCGGTGAAGTAATTTCTCGCTACGCGATCGAAGTATTCGTTACGAATTTCCATCGGCAATTCATTGTAGACACAATAGTTGTTGATCTGCTTTAGCAGGTCGCGAGGGTGGCAGCGACGCATACGACGCTCGGCTTGTATATAGTGTGTTTCGATTAAGTAGTTGACCACTTCCGCGCGATACTCGCAGTCCATCCGTTTACAATAAATCTCGAACAAGTATTTGAACTCGGCCGGACTTGGGTCTGTGATTTCAATCTTGTACGGTATTCGACGCAAGAAGGCCTCGTCCACCAAGTCGCTTGGTTCAAGG
The DNA here is from genome assembly GCA_964555525.1 of uncultured Pirellulaceae bacterium. GTDB lineage: Bacteria > Planctomycetota > Planctomycetia > Pirellulales > Pirellulaceae > Mariniblastus. The sequence goes on along the minus strand of CAZKTR010000018.1, from coordinate 7,098 downwards.
TTGGTCGAAAAGATAATCAGTTGCTCAAATGGCACTTGAATCTTCTTCCCTGATGCCAACGTTTGAAAATCAACACGACTCTCAAGTGGCACAATCCAGCGGTTAAGTAGTTCGGTTGGCTCAATTCGTTGACGACCAAAGTCATCGACCAACAAACAGCCGCAATTGCTCTTCATTTGCAACGACGCCTCGCTCACGTTGCTATTTGGATCATGACGAATTTCGAGTGAGTCCATGGTCAGCTCGCCGCCCACAACTACCGTCGGACGTTTGATTTTGACCCAACGCTTATCGAATGCCGCTTCGTGAATTAGCGAATTTGCATCGTCTTGAGATTGAATGTGATAGGCAGCATCAAAGAACTTGATCAATTGTCCGTCTTCAAAGATCGCGTGCGGCACCCAGATTTCGTGACCGAAACATTGAGTAATCCGCTGAGCCAGCGTCGATTTACCATTCCCTGGTTCACCGTACAAAAACAATCCAGCACCCGAATTAACCGCGGGACCGAGATCTTCAAAAAGTGATTCGTTGATTGAGATATCACCGAACGCTTTTCTTAGTTGCTCACGTTTTGGGGACTCCGCTCGAATTGTTTGTGCTTCCGCACTCAACACGTAATCCATCAGCGGCACTGGAGCGGGTCCGACGTACGAGCAAGCTTGTCGCGCGATGGCGGCGCGATCACGCCCGATATCGGTCAACGAATAATTGTAATCATTGAGCGGAGCAGCTCCCTGATGAACAATCATCTGTCGCGCTCGCAATTGCTGATACATCGGCTCGAGTGCGTTGAAGGGCAGACACAGGTCATTCGCCAATTGACGACCGCTTGTCATCCCTACGACGGCCAGTCGCTTAATTAATAGCGATTCGATTAGCGAAATCGGCAACCCAGTTTCTCTTAGTGAAACCGGTTCGGAAGGATGATACGACTCATCAGCCATAATTGTGGCTAAAAGATTGCTACCGAGAGTTGGGTTTGGAAGGGAGGTATTGAGCATCGTAAATCTTGGAGATTGAATAGCTGGTCCAGAGTTAAGCTCAAAAACGTAGGTTACTAACAACCCATGAGGCAAAAAAACAAACCAATTCTAGCGCAGTCGGTCCAGCCATACCCAACAACCCAAAAATCCCGAAACATTGACATTGCCGTAACAAACCATTTAGCCCGATTCCGATTTGAATGTGTGAGATTTTTTCACCTTTGTTCACACAAGAACACTAATCGAAAGCTAGTAACTAGTAGCGGTTTCCCCTATCGAAGGCATAAAACTGCATTCAACCCCTCTCAAAGCTAATAAACGATGAGTGAATCTGACACCCCACAAACCGAAACTATCAAGCGTCACAGCCTGCCCCGCCCCCCGGAGCGCAGCTGGTTCTTGTCTGGTCAGACCGACACCACTGAGCCGACACGGCAATACGAAATCACTGGTGAAGAATTCACCATTGGCCGTAGTCGCGACTCCGATTTGCACCTGCCAGCTGGATGCATATCCAAAAAGCATGCCATCATTAACGTCGAAGTCGACGGAACGTTAGTGCTACGCGAACTCGGCAGCACTAACGGCACATTTGTTAACGGCAAACAAGTGCATGGCGAGATCACGATTAAGGAAAATGATCTAGTCCACTTTGCGGCGATTGTATTTCGTGTCGGTGCAAAGAGCAAAAACGACTCTATTCAACACAACACAATTCACGAAGACGTCTGCGATCAAGCTCTCGCCATGATTCAATTCGAGCGCCTAATCAGTGATGGCGGGCTTTACCCGCACTTCCAGCCGCTGGTTCGATTGGACGATCAATCTCGCATTGGCTATGAAGTACTTGGTCGCAGTCGACTGTTCGGTTTGCAATCGCCACAAGAGATGTTCCACGCGGCTTCTCAATTGAATCTTGAAGCACAACTAAGTGAAGCGTTCCGTTTGCGTGGCGTCGAAATCGGCACTGCCTTTGGTAGCGATACGAACTTGTTTGTAAACACGCATCCTAGCGAACTCGATCGCCCCGAATTCTATGATTCGCTAAAAGAGCTTCGCAAGATTGCGCCCGAGCAAACGATCACTCTTGAAATCCACGAAGGTGCTTCAACCAACCTGACGATGATGCGAGAGCTATGTGCTGTGCTAACGGACCTGAATATCAAACTAGCATTTGACGATTTTGGTGTCGGGCGAGCACGCTTGGTGGAACTCGGCGAAGTCCGCCCAGATTATCTCAAGTTTGACATGAAGCTAACCAAAAATATCGAGCACGCTCCAACCAAACGCCAAGAACTAGTTGCTTTGTTTGCCAACTTAGTCAACAACCTCGGAATCAAAACACTTGCCGAAGGCGTTGAGACTCGAGAATGCCACGATATCTTGGTTCAAATGGGATTCCAATTCGGACAAGGCTTCTACTACGGCCGGCCCTCACCGCTCAGCAAATACACCTCTGAAGAGTCCGTTCCCCGGCTTCCCTCAGACACGAACCCAGCTGATGTGGATCCGCCCGAAGATAGCCAACCTGATCTGCCATAAATAAGCACTGGATGCCCACTTCCTCCCCACTGGCGTCCCCTACATACCGCCACCACTCACCCAAACGTACCTGTTAACTCTCATGTTACAAAGCCCCTTAGAAATAAACAAAGAGATCCTCGGCTACAAGCTAAAAGAACGAATTGGTTCGGGTGGCTTTGGCGAAGTATGGTCCGCCGAAGCCCCAGGTGGCTTAATGAAAGCGGTCAAAATCGTATTTGGATACCACGACGGAAAACGCGCCCAAGCAGAACTTAAAGCACTCGACCGAGTCAAACAACTACGCCACCCATTCTTGTTGTCACTCGAGCGGATCGAAGTATTCGAAGGTCAATTAGTCGTCGTATCCGAATTGGCGGATCGCAGCCTCGCCGACGAATTCAACCTCAACGTTGCCCAAGAAAAAGATGGCATCAGCCGCGAGGACATGCTGCGTTACATGCGCTGCTCGGCCGAAGCACTTGACTACCTGTCCGAAAGTCATGGGCTGCAACACTTAGACATCAAACCGGAAAACTTGCTGGTCATCGGCGCACACGTCAAGGTGGCTGACTTTGGCCTAATTAAAGACTTGCACCAAGCATCGCAATCGTTGATGTCTGGAATGACACCGGCCTACGCCGCTCCCGAACTGTTCGACGGGCGCCCTGGAAAAACCAGCGATCAGTATTCTCTGGCCATCGTATATCAGGAAATGCTAACTGGCTGCCGACCGTTTTCTGGCACGACTCCAGCTCAACTGGCTGCCCAACACATAAACGGCAAACCGGATCTACTTTCGCTTCCAAGCTCCGATCAAAGCATCATCGCCAAAGCACTCGCGAAAGATCCTAGCGCCCGCTTTCAAAGCTGCATTGAGCTGGTCGAAGAACTGACCAATCGCCGGCGCTCCGCTAAAAAAACATCACCGCGCCGCACAGCGACCCGGGTTAGTGACGAAACGAACACGCTAAAGCTGGATACAAGCAACCCTGAAGTCACCGCATTAATTTCAGGCAACGCGCTGCCGTTCCAAGCAAGCAAAGTCAAAGTTCTAGATCCTCCTCAATGTGACGGAACGGACACAAAAGTACGCCCGACCATTTATATTGGGGTCGGATCCACTGGCAACAAAATCGTTCAGAAGATCAAAACACAGCTGGTTGCGCGATATGGATCGATGGAAAACTTGCCGTCGTTCAGACTACATGCCATCGATTCCGATCGAGAAGCGGTCAACGAGATCATTCGCTCCAGCACTTGTCCTCTCGAAGGCAAAGAATTCATCGAGACGCCTCTTAAAAAACCAGAGGTCTATCGTGGTCAAAAAAAATCGCACCTTAACTGGTTGAGTCGACGTTGGATCTACAACATCCCTCGAACTCTACAAACCGAAGGTCTGCGCCCCTTAGGCCGACTGGCTTATTCCGACAATTTTGATCTGATCTACAACACGCTGGAAGAATCAATCCGTGAAATCAGCAATCCAGAAAACCTAGCAATCACCGCCGACACACTCGACATCGATCCCGGTAGTCTAATTCCCCGCATTTTTGTCGTCACCTCCATCAGTGGCGGTCTGGGCAGTGGCATGGCCTTAGACCTCGCCTACAGCCTGCGACTACTGATGCACGAGTCTGGACACCAACCGGACTCTATCGTCGGCATCATGTTACATTCAACCTATCAGCGACTAAGAGACCCGGGGCTTTCTTCAGCCAATGCCTTCGCCTTCCTAACCGAACTGCGGCACTTCTGCGAACTTGGCTTCCCTGGTGACCTAGAAAATGGCGTACCAGATTTTGAAGAAACGGTCCCCTTCGACTTCACCTACTTTGAAGACCTCGGCCAAAACCTTTGCCAGTCAGACTTTGACCAAAAGCTTGCAGGCGTTGCCGAGTACATGATGCTCGCCAGTGCCTCAAAATGCGCTTCATTCTTCGACGAATGCCGAGCGTATGATAACGAAGAAGAACACTTCGCATTGCGTACCTTTGGCATTAGCGTAACCGGCCCAGGTAAATTCGAAGCCGGACTTAAAGCTGCCCAACTTATTGGAAGCCAGCTAATGCGTTATTGGATCTCCGGTAACGACAAAACTACCGGCCAAGTTCAAACGTTAGTGAAAACACTGACAACTGAACACCAACTCGGCATCGATGAAGTTTGCCAACGCATCCAAGCAAGGGTCGAAACTGCGACCCAAGAGCAACTGCCCGCACTACTAAATCAAGTCAAAGAGAACCTCGATCAAGGCACCAACTTAAGTGCCTTTAAAGTGGCCGAAATGTTTGACAGCACTTACCTGGCTCCCGCCGAGCGTCAACCTGATGGGGTAAGAGAGTCCAAAGCATGTCTTGCAGCAACGGAAGAGGTCAATCGCTGGGCCCCAGAGGTCGGCGAGCAAGTTGTCGTTGCAATCCAAAAGCTCATGGAGGGTAAATCCATGAATCTTGCCCTTGCCTACGAAACGTCAAAGCAAATCACAGAGCAACTTCGTGACAACGTTAAACAACTTGAGCAACTTGGAGGAGAACTCGCTGCTGTCGAAATCCAAGCGTTGAACGACTTAGTTAACATGAGCAAGAGTCGCTCAAAATTCAATCCAGCGACATCGGAACAAATCACCCAAACAATTGCACAATACACCGCGGTACGAAAACAATTGACCGTCTACCGCTACGCACGATCACTCTACCGAATCGCAAGCGGATCGATAGACTCTTTGCACCGTGTCCTACATCAATATCGGCGTCAACTCGAAATCGTTGCCCAACAACTTCAAACGGACAGTATCACTGGTTCAAGCGACACCAACACTGGATTTTGCATGGAAACACTGCTGAGTGAATCGATCCAACAACAAATCAACGACCACCTCCTACAGACCGAGGCACTTGTTTACGATTCGTTAATCAGTGAATACGGAGGCTACACCGCTGCTCTTGAATCAAGTGCACTATGGCAAAATCAGTTGCAGGCCCAAGTTTCCATGCAAGCCCAACGTGTGCTCGCCGACGCATACAAAAAACTGTCATTGGACCAAGTGCTCGCCGAAAACAGCGTTCCACCAGAAGTGCTGGCTCAATGGCTCAACAGCCAAATGCGACAAGCCAGCCCTACCGTCGACGACTGTGGCGGGGGCACGCGACTAATGATCGGCATACCTTCCCTGTCAGAAGACAATAGCCTCGAAACGATGCTGGCAAAGCAATTTGAACTGCAAGCCAGTACCATTCGTGGCACTGACGGAAGCTTTGCGTTCTGCTTCGAAGGTGAAGGCGTTGGACTTGCGAACGTTGCTTACCGACTCCTGCAAGAACGTCCAGACGTACTCGAATTGGTCAAACGAATTCCAACTCGCTGCGACGTTGAATGGAAATCCCTCAACGATTTACTGTAAATCACGTCAAAAACGAACCGCAGAACCCAGTCGCGATCACTCAAGCCGTTTCGAAAAATTATGAAACGGGCTTATTCCTGGGCGACACTAAACCGTGACTCCGACGTCACCACACTGCTCGACTCGGGAAACGTATGGAACGACCGGATCAACACGTGCTCTAAAAACGACTGCACGTGGATATAACTCATCGCGCCAAAGGTCAATCGACCATTGGAACCGAAACGATGCACCAAGCCTTCGCACTCAACCCGATTATTGAGCTGTTGTTGAAGAGCCACAAACAACTTTGGGTTTACCGTTTCAATTTGCACGCTGCATTGATAGTCGACCAAGTCTTGGATTCGTAACTGATGACGATTCCCACTGTCGATCTGTTGCGTCAACAGCAACGACTTGGTCGGCAACGGATGATGCAACCCCGCACTGACTTCGGTCAACGAAAGCGAACCGCACTGAAAACGAATCGCATGCCCGTCCGTAGTAATTGCCGTCTCCAATTCGTAACGATCACGTTGCGTCGTCCGCCGCGCACAGACATCGAACAGCTCTGGATGTACAGACTGAGCATACAAATGAAAGTTCAAGTCAGTGATTTTTGGGCGAACAGATAACACAGGCAAAAACGATTGGTAATGAAGATGGGAAGTAAATGGCTTACAAGACAGACTCTTACTATAATAGTCTAGAATCACCGTCGGGGTAACAAATACCAGAACTCGACAACCTAAACTACAGCAAGAGCCATACATAACTGTCGTCAGGCCAACGGCCTCCTCTGCACCAAAATAATTTTCAACCATTCAATGAGCCCGCAGGTCCTGTGTTTTCCGACTCGGTTTCATTTGATAGCAACAAATTATTTTCTAACAAAGTGGCATTGATTTTGCCCTCCGATTTTAGGCGTCAAGCCTACCGCCAGTAAAAACGAACTGGACACTCCAATCGCACCAATCACCCAGACAGTCAGCAAAGTTCCGGCGAAGGCAAAATTGGTTAAAAATCCGACCACAAAAAAGCGAACTAGCACTTGTCGCGATGGTCTAGCTGTGACTAGAATGTCGCCCTCAGTCGAAAGGCTGATTTCCAGCTTTTACTCGCGGGCCTGTCCAAACTGGCCCCTGAAGTTGGACCAACAGCCGAAAGGCTTGCCAACAGCGAAAACGCTGTTCCACACGCCGGTGTGGC